>JAMJQV010000234.1 GCA_023554435.1 Gemmatimonadota bacterium
AAGAAGCCACCGCCGTCATGGCCGAAGACGACCGCGTCGATGGCCTGCACGAATCCGTGTTTCGGGTCATGCTGACACACATGCTCGAGGGAAGCCTGACGGCCTGTCTGCAGGTGATCCTGATCAGCCGGACCATCGAGCGCATCGCCGACCTCGCCACGAACATCAGCGAGGACGTGATCTTCATGGTGCGAGGCGAGACGGTGCGGCACGGCGGTGCGGAAGCTGTGTCCGAGTCCGGCTGAGCCCTGCGCCGGCCGGATCTAGAAGGCGAGCTGCAGGTTGAGCAGGAACTGGTTGTCGGCCAGGCCGGGCCCCGTGTTGGTCCGGTCGATGGCCTGTGATACACCCACCAGACTTCCGTCGATCCCGACCGAATACTGCAGTCCGAACTTGGCGTTGAAGCCGGGGTTCACCATGAACCCGAACACCAGGAACTGCGTGCGATCCGGCTCGGTGCCCAGGCCGACGGCGGGCTTGAACGAGTCGTAGCGCGCCAGAAGGTCGAAGGCGCCCCACAGGCTGTAGGCTCCCTGCGCGTACCAGGCGTCCGAACTGACCTCATCCGTGCCACCCGAGGGATCGTACTCCACCCGGGCGTACTCGCCCGCGAAGGACCACGCGCGGTAGCGAATGCCCAGGTCGGCGCTCCACGCGAACCGGTTCCCCGTGAACTCCGTGTAGCCGGGGATTCCGACACCTTCCGCATCGCCCGGCGGGAGGCTGACGGGCAGCACCGGGTTCGCGCTGTCGCTGGCCAACGCCAGGTCCGCCCCGAACTCGTAAACGAAGTCCTAGAAGAACTCCACCTCGCCGACCGAGTTGTATTCGACGCGACCCGCGAACAGGAAGCGGCGGTCGTCGTTCCCGAACGTGGCGCCTTCCCCGTTGTACAGGCCGCCCCAATAGCTGAGTCGCTGCTCAAGGGCCACGCCGCGAAGCGCCGCACCGACCTGCCGGCCGGGCGCCAGGGCCAGCGAGCCCTGCGATCGCTCGACGAAGGGAATCGCATCCTTGGACTTCATGGTCTCCCGCCCGAAACCGGACATCAGGAGGCCGGCGTCCAACCGCAGAGCTTCGCTGCTCAGGGGGACCGAAAGCCGTACGTCGAGAAGGCGCACGGCGTCCGCCTCGAACTGGTACTCAGCCCGGAGGGCATAATCGAAAACGATGCCGATCTTCCCCGACACTCCGAGGCGAACATCATAGATGTCGAAGCCGCTCACCCCGTCGTAGCGGGACGACTCCAGGCGAAGACCGGTGCGCAGGAGGCCATCGACCTCCAGGTCGGGCAGCTCCTGCGCGATCGCCAGTGGGGCCAGGGGCCCCAGCAGGATCGCGAGTCCGAGCGAGCGAAGCAGGTTGGTGCGAAGCGCATGTGAAGTCATCTATATCCGTCCCTATATGCCTTGATTCCAGTCGTCCGATACTGCAGCCGATTCCGCCGCGGCCAGGTCCGGAAACAACCGCTTCCAACCGCCGAGTCCCACCGCAGCATTGATCCAGAAGTGCGCAACGATGGAGGGAAACAGGCTCCCCGTCCAGATCACCGGGACCGAGAGGAGGGCACCCAGCAGGGCAGCCCGCGTCATCCCGATGGCCTTCTGATACCCGTGCGCCACCCCAAAAGATACGCTCGTCAGCGCCGCAGCGGTCCACGGATCCCCCAGCGTGCCGGTGAACACGTGGTGCATGAATCCGCGGTACAGGTACTCTTCGCCGACTGCCGCAACCGCGGCGACAAGCAGGAAGGCCCGCTTTTCGCGGCTCGTGCGGGGCATCAGCACGAAGGACAACGGGCTCTCTGCAAGCTTCAATGCCTGGCCGATTCGCACCACGAGCCACACGGTGGCCAATCCGGCGACGGCCACGCCCACCGCCCACGCGAATGCGGGCCCGGCCGCCTCCACCTTCCAGCCGACGTCCTCCGGGGCGATCGATTGCCACGCCGAGATCCCGAAAGTGACGACGGCCAGCACGCCGATGGATACGGCGGCGGAGAAGTACACCGCCGGGCGCGCGGCCTTCACCTCGGCCACGTGCTCGTCCCGCAGGCCCGTCCGGAAGGCGAGCAACGGGAGGCCGATCGCCAGGGCGATCGCGTATCCAAGCACGAGCGGTGTGAAGGTCAAAACGGATTCATCTCCACGGATCATGGTGTGGGGCGCCACCGCCCGGGGCATACCATACGTCCCCTGCCCGCCGCGGTAAACGGTCCCCGGATTGACACCGGGGTCCGCGAACCTGACGTTCCACTCCCGAACACAGACCCCCATCCGCGGGCCCTGGTCATATGCACATCGAGATCGCGGTAGCCCAGTTCCGCCCCGTCAAGGGAAAGCCGGCCGCCAGCCTGGACCGGATCGAGGATTCGTTCGCCCGTCTTCTGGAACGGGAGTCCGTCCCGGATGTGGTGGTGTATCCGGAAACGGCCCTCACCGGATACTTCCTCGAGGGGGGAGTGCGGGAGCACGCCGTGACGGCGATGAGTCTCGCCTCGGATCTCGCCGAGCGGTACGAACGGGCCGGAGGTGGAGGCCGCCCGCTGGACGTCGTACTCGGCTTCTACGAAGTGTGGGGCCACCGGCTCTACAACTCGGCCATGTATGTCGAGATGGGCGCCAACGAGCCTCGGATCGTGCATGTCCACCGCAAGGTGTTCCTTCCGACCTACGGTGTGTTCCAGGAAGAGCGGTTCGTCGAGGCCGGCCATGCGGTGCGCGCGTTCGACACCCGCTGGGGCCGGGCCGCAATGCTGATCTGCGAGGACCTGTTCCACTCGATCTCGGCGACGCTCGCCGCGTTGGACGGCGCGCAGATCCTCCTGGTGCCCAGCGCCTCTCCCGCCCGCGGTGCGCAGCCGGGTACTGGTGTTCCGTCCAACCTCGGAAGGTGGCGGCGCCTGGCCCAGGGAGCGGCCGAGGAACACGGGGTGGGAGTAGCCGTATCGCAGCTCACCGGATTCGAGGGTGGGAAGGGATTCGCGGGCGGCTCGCTCGTGTTTGGTCCCCGCGGTCAACTCCTGGCCGAGGGCCCGCTGTGGGACGAGGCGGTCATCGACACCGGGCTGGACCTGGAGGAACTGACCGCGGCACGGACCGATCAGCCGTTGCTGGCGGACCTGGAGCGTGCCTTGCCACGTCTGCTGCAGAGCCGGCACCTTCCGCCGGTGGACGGCGGCTTCGCCCCAGGCCAGCCGGAGGCCACGACCGCGTCCGAGGACGAGGGAGAGTGGGTGGGACGACCGCCCCGGGCCGGGATGTCCGGCGCGATGGATCCGTCCCTGGTCGCGATCGATCCTCAACTCGTGGGCGACTGGCTGGTGCGATTCCTTCGCGACGAGATGCTGGTGCGCCGGGGCTTCGAGCGGGCAGTGATCGGCCTGTCC
>JAMJQV010000235.1 GCA_023554435.1 Gemmatimonadota bacterium
CGGATCGAGCCAGGTCGTGAACGCCACGTTCTCGTGCTCGTGCTCACCCTCGGGGCCGTGCGTGTGTACGACGGCCTCTTCGGCGACCACGTAAAGATCCTCGAACCCGCCCGACGTGTTCACGAGCTTCGATTCCGGTAGCGATGTCTTCGACACCCATCCTTCGTAGCCGGCTCCATTGAGGAGAATCAGGTCCGCTCCCTGGTAGTCGGAGATCACGTCAGCAGGTGGCGTCCAATACGCGGGGTCGATTCCGGGCGGGGCCGGAAACTCGACACGTACACGCTCTCCGCCGATTCGCTCGGCGAAATAGGCGAGCGGATAGTTGGTGGTGAAGACCACCAGCGCGTCCGCGTCTGCCACGGCGTCCACCTCCGCGGCGACCTGAGCGTCGGAGCCTGCGTCCACCTCGCTGTCGGGTGCAGGGCCGCTGCAAGCGGCCGCGGCGAACGCCAGTGCCACCGCGGCAGTCTTCGTCTTCGCCATCATGGTCTCGCGCTCCTTCGAATTACCGGATCAAGGCCCGGATGATCACGTCTCCGTATCGTTGGGTCAGGAATGTCAGCAGGAGGGCCAGCAACACGCCCACGGCCAGGACCGCGACGATCTCCGACGTCATGACCGTCGCCACGGCCGCGCGGGACCCCCCGATCTTGAACAGTGTCTCACGTTCGCGCCGGCGCAGCCGCAGTGACAGGGCGAACACCAGGAACGCGGTGGCGAGGGTGGCCAGGCCGACTGTGACGGCTCCCGCGATCACGAACTTCTCCACGGTGAGGATCGTGCCCAGGAGTTCGTCCATCACCTCCGACGGGCTGACGACCTGGCTCAGCTCGGCAGTCTGGTAGCGGCCTTGCAGCAGGGCCGACGAACGCTGGTCCGGCGGCACCACGACCACGGCCGTGAGGGGAAAGTCGGACAGGTCCCCGTGAAAGTGGAAGCTGTCGATGTTGTCCGGCGTGATTTCGTTGAACTGCATCACGGACGCGTTGCCCACGACCACGTTCCCCTCGCGGCGCAGCACTCCGGCGGCCGCCTCGGGCTGCGACAGGTCCTGGTGCCCGTGCCCCAGACCCTCGATCACCCACGCGGTCTTCACGTCCACGAATACCGCATCGTCGTCGGCGCTGTCCGTGAACTCGAGCACCCCGACCACCGGCATCCGAAGCGGATACACCCCGGCAATGTCGAACACGCTCTCGGGCGACGAGACGACGTGATCGCCTGGCCCGACACCGAGCTGCTCCGCGGCCCGCGACCCCAGGACCGCTTCGCCAAGGACGGCCATCTGCCGTCCTTCCGCCAGCTTCAGCGCGCGGAATCCGAAGTACTCCAGGGTGGTGCCCACGATCGGCTGATCCCGGACGCGGAATCGCACGTACATTGGTATCGCCTGGGCCAGGTCGGTGTCAGCGACCTCGGAAGCGGCCGCATACGTGGTCCGGGCGGGCACATCCGAACTGAAGTAGAGCGTGTTGAGCGTGAGCTCCGTGGGACTACCCTTCGCACCAATCACCAGGGGAGTCGCTTCCGCGCGAGCCGTGAGCTGGCGCGAACTCTGGTCCACGATCACTCGCAGCCCGACCGGCAGAAAGACGATCAGCGTGATCGCTCCCACCAGGATCGCGGTCTTCACCCGGTGGAAGGCCAGGTAGCGCCAGGCGAGGTAGAGCGTGCCCCTCATGAAACCCCCGCCTCACCGACCGAGTGGAAGTCCCTGAAGTCCACGACCCTGCCGAAGCGGGCTAGTATCTCGTGGTCATGGGTCACGCTCACCAGCGTGGTGCCGCTCTCCCTCACGTAGTCGAACAGGATGTCCAGCACGCGCTCACGGTTCACGGGATCCAGGTTTCCCGTCGGCTCATCGGTGAGCAGAAGCGGCGGATCGGTCAGTACGGCGCGGCACACCGCCACCCGCTGACGCTCTCCCTGCGACAGCCTCCGTGGCGGGCGGTCCAGCTTGTCGGAAATACCCACGCGTTCGGCCAGGGCCCTGGCCCGGTCACGGACCGTCGCATCGAGTTGGAGCGCCGCGTGAATCCGATACGGGAGGAGGATGTTGTCCAGGACCGACAGGTACTCGAGAAGTTCGAATTCCTGGAATACAAGGCCCACCGTGGTGACGCGAAATCGCCGGCGCTCCGGGTCTGAAAGCGCCGAGACTTCCACGTTCCGCGTCTCGACGCGGCCCGTTTCCGGCCGAATGATCCCCGCAATCAGGTTCAGCAGGGTGGTCTTTCCCGACCCGGACGGGCCAATGAAAGCCGTGGTGGTGCCGGGCTCGACGAGCAGCTCGGGAATCCGGAGCTGGAAGTCGCCCTCGCCATAACGGAAGCGGAGTCCCTCGATCCGGATCATCGTCGGTTCCAGGCCACCCGCGAGGGGAGCCGCCTCAGCGACCTCTGCCTCTCCGCTGGACCTTCGGCATCGCTCAGAGCCACCACCGACCCCCGGCCTTCACTACAGGCCCACGGACAGCACCAGGCCGTACACGTACGTCACCCTGCTGCTGGTAATATCGGCGTTGAATTCGGGCCCCAGGTGCCACCGCTCGCTCAGGGGGAAGAGGTAGGCGAATGTGAGTCGGACCAGGCCCTCCGTCTCGCTGACCGTATGCTCCTCACCGTGGTCGATCTCGTCCAGGTCCGCTCTCTCGACCCCGAACCCCAAACCGAGCTCGACCTGCTCGACCGGTTCGTACGTGACGCCAATAATCGCCACCCGGTCACGTTCGACGTCGCTGTCGGCATATTCCAGCTTGATCCCGGCGGCCCACTGATGAGACAGCTTGTACGCGTACGACAGGCCCACCGCTGCACCGGTGTCGTTGTTCTCGGTGTGCGTCGCCGCACCGCCTGAGACGCTCACGTAGTGGCGGAAGCCCGGAGCCTCGCCGTGTTCCGCGTGTCCGCCCTCCGCGGCGTGCTCGGCTTCCTGGGCGATCGCCGGCGCGGCCAGAAAGACCGCGCCGCCGAGCAGAATGAGCATGGGAATCGTCCGGGTGCGTATGGGGCCCCCGTCCGCCCTTCTCGTCGATCTCAAGTGCGCCTCAAATCAGAGTAGAGTGCCGCCATGTCAGCCGGCGGCGGACTCCATGGCCTTCTTCACGCGGCGCAGCTTGAAGCCCAGGATCAGCTTCAGGATGCCGCTGGCGAACGCGTAGATCGCGATGAGCCATACCATCGCCAGCGCGCCGGCGCCGGGTCGTGCCAGCACGAAGATCCCGAACAGGACGGAGACCACTCCGCTGAGCGCAATCGCCCATTCGCCCTCGACTTCCTTGCGGATCTGAATCGCGGCCACGATCTCGCCGATACCCCTGACCAGGGCCCAAATCCCGATCAACCACAACAGGGCCAGGGCCGTAGCGCCAGGTCGCACGATCGCGAACAGGCCGGCAGCGACGCTGACCAGGCCCAGGAACACGTAGGCCGGTCGCTTCTTCTCGCCAAAGCCCATTACGAGTGCCGTCACGCCGTCCACGAGCACGAAGGCCCCGAAGAAAATGACCAGCACGAAGACCGTCAGAGCCGGATACGACAGCGCCCCGATACCGAACAGGAGCGCGATCACCCCGCGCACGGCGAACGTCCACCACGAGTCAGCCAGTCCCTTGAGCACAAGCCTCTCCTTCTCCGCTGTTCCAGAGTCGCCGCCCGAACCCGTCCCCGCACGCGAGAATCGTCAATATATCATGCACTTGGGGCATCTGCCGTGCCCTGGCTGGCCCTCAGAACGCCCTGACCTCGGCCACGATGTCGAGAGGGCCATGCACCTCCAGGAGAAGACTGATCTCGACCGTATCGCCCTCCACCAGCGACCCCACCCCCATCAGCATGACGTGAAAACCGCCCGGTTCCAGTTGCGCCGTTCCTCCCGCGGGGAGATCGAGACCGTCGACTTCGCCCATTCGGGCAAGTCCCTCGTCATCAATCGTCGTGCGGTGAAGCCCGGTCATTCGAGCAATCTCGGAACGAGCGCCGCTCAGCCGATCCGGAGCATTGCCGACGTTGCGCAACGTCATGTAGGCGGCGGTGTTCACGTTGGGACCAGCCACCGCTCTGACCCATGCATCGTCCACCTGGATATCGGGCCGTGGCGGAGCCGACTCCACGCACGCTGACAACACCAGTATTACCAGTACAGCCACTGCGAAGAACGCCCTTCCTCGCCCAGCGAACATCAGAACGCCTCCCCAATGCTCAGATAGAAACCCGAAGACCCTTCGCCGAATGCGAAGTCGGCCCTGATGTTCAGGCCCTCCCGCCTGGCCAGAAGAAACCTGAGACCTGCTCCTCCAGCGATCCAGAAGCGATCCATGCCGAAACCACCGAAATCCGGCGCCACCTGCCCGACTCCGACGAAGCCCGCCGCACCAAACCTCCAGAACACAGGCAGCCTGTACTCTCCCTGAAAGGCGAGGAGACTTCGATCCCGGTAGCGACCCTGGAAGTAGCCGCGCAAAAGCGACTCCCCACCGAGTTGCGGGTACAGATCGAACGGCGGCTCTCCACTGGTCGCGATCCCCAGAGCCTGCAGTGCCACCACGTGACTGCGGGCTACGGAGAAGTACCTGCGCAGATCGACCGTGTACACGCCGAATCCGTTGTCTCCGAACCACGCGTCTGCGAACAGGTCCACGAGGAGTTTGTGGTAGGAGCCACGCCTCGGATACACCCGGTTGTCCCTGCTGTCGCGGATCAGGCTGCCTCCGAGACCGATGGACTGCTCGTCGTCGACGCCGGGAGCCAATCCGGAATCGATCAGGCCGTCCTCGGAAGCCTCGCTGATGCTCCGGTCGATGATGTTCGCCGCGAGACCGACGTACCATCCCGTGGCGACTTTCTTCTGCGGCCACAACTTCAGGGTAAGCGCCTGTGGCGTATAGTCTTCTTCGGCAGAGTCCGGCGTATCGTTGCCAATTCCCCAGTACTTGGTCGGGAATTTCGAATAGCTGACCGACGACGAAATCCGCCACCGGTCTTCGGCCACGTACATATCGCTTGACACCGCGAGAACCAGTTGCTTCTTCGTCGTGTAGATTCCGACGAATGATACTGAAGATGGAGGGCTGATCGTGTCCCCGGGGCTGGCGCGATAGTAGTTGATCGCAGTCAGCCCGAAACCCAGGCCTGTCTCCGGTTGATAGAAGATCACCGGAAGAGGTATCAGCGACCCTCCCTCCTCTTCGGCCGCCTCTGTGGATGACTCGCTTGACGGCTCGGTGCCACCGGCGGCCGCCTCCGGCTCCTGCGCGGGGGCAGGCTTCGCCGAAGCCGCCACCGTGATGGCAAACAGCAGAGGCGCCAGCCGAGTCCTACCGGGTCTCATGCGCGCTCCCGCGATTCCTGGGTCGAGACAGAGCGATTCGTGCGTTCAAGTGTATCGCCGGGACGTCGACCGAACGACCCCCACCGTGGGAGTCGGAGACAGCCTTTCGCCCGATTCAGCCGCCAGCGACATTGGCGGCACGTTGAGACCCTGAAAGGAGTACTGAGATATGCGCGTCCGCACCCTGGTCCTGGCTCTCGCGGCCTTGATCCCGCTGGCTTCCGTACCGGCCCACGCACAGACCTTTCCCACGGATGACGCGGTGGTCGAGCGCATCTGGGAAGAAGGGATTGAGCGATCCATGACACCCATGCTGGCACAGGCGCTCATGGACTCGATCGGACCGCGCCTCGCCGGCTCGCCAGAACTGGCCGCCGCCCAGGACTGGTTGCTCGCCATGTACGAGAGCTGGGGCGTGCCGGCACGCAGCGAAGAGTACGGGACCTGGAGGGGATGGCGGCAGGGGACGCTGCACGTGGATCTCGTGGCCCCGCGCCCTCAGACGTTGGAGGCGGAACTGCTGGCGTACAGCCCGGGGAACGACGGACCGGTCGAAGGAGATGTCGTCGTGCCGCCCGCTGGCCTGACCGAGGAATCGGCTGCCCGGTGGCTGGAGACCGTCGTCGGCAAGTACGTACTCACCTCGCCGCCCGAACCGATGTGTCGCGCTCCGCAGGAGCTCGAGAAATACGCGAGATCCGAGACCGTCGCACGGCTGGACTCCCTGCGGCAGGCGCTGCGGGGAGACATGTCGGGACGCATGCGAGAACTCGGCCGCAGCTGGCGAGACCGTGAGCGTGCCCTGGAAGACGCGGGCGCGGCCGGCATAGTGACGTCTCGGTGGTCCGGCGGCTGGGGAGTCAACAAGGTATTCGACGCCGGCACACGTCAGGTCCCGGCGATCGACATCTCGTGTGAAGACTATGGGATGCTGTTTCGCATGGCCGAGGCCGGGCAGGGGCCCCGCATTCGGGTCCATGCCGTGGCAGAGGACCTCGGCGAGGTGCCGCAGTTCAACGTCATCGCAGAGCTGCGAGGTACGGAGTTGCCCGAGGAGTACATCGTCCTGTCGGCCCACCTCGATTCCTGGCACGCGGGTACCGGCGCCACGGACAACGGGACGGGCACCATCATGATGCTCGAGGCGATGCGGATCCTCAAGGCCGCGTATCCTTCACCGCGGCGTACGATCGTCGTGGGACACTGGGGGGCGGAGGAGATGGGGCTCATCGGCTCCCGTTCCTTCGTCGAGGATCACCCCGAGATCATCGAGGGATTACAGGTCGCCTTCAACCAGGACAACGGCACCTGGCGCATCGAGCGAATCGAGGGCCAGGGGTTCATCGGCGCGGGGCCCCACATTGCCCGCTGGATGTCCATCGTTCCCCGCGAGATCAGTGGCCATGTAACCCTCGAGTTCCCCGGGGCCCAGAACAACCGGGGCAGCGATCATGCGTCGTTCGTTTGCATGGGCGCTCCGGCGTTTCGCCTGCAATCGAATTACGACGAATACCGGCAGTACACCTGGCATACGAATCGGGACACGTACGACAAGATCGTGTTCGACGACCTGAAGGAGAACGCGACGCTCGCCGCCATGCTCGCGTACGCGGCCTCGGAAGATCCGGAAAGGGTGCCGGGCGACCAGGCCATGCTGCCCGTGGACCCCAGGACAGGTGAGCCGCGCTCCTGGATGCGCTGCGGCACCGCCCGTCGCAGTCCATACTGAGCCCCGTGTTGGAGGAGAAGACCATGACCGAGACTGGAATACGTGTGGCCGTGATCCTCGGCTCCGTACGGCCCGGCAACTACACGAAGATGGCCGCCGGCCTTGTGGTGGACGAACTGCGCGCTCGGGACATCCACGTGGACGTCATCGACCCCGCCTCGATGCAGCTGCCGCTGCCAGGCACCGGAACCTCGCCGGACGCCGAGAACATGGCGGACATCGTGCGAGACGCGACCGCCCTCGTGATGTGCACGCCGGAGTATCACGGGGGACTCTCGAGCGTGATGAAGCTGGCGATCGAGAACATGGGCTTCCCCTCGGCGATGTCGGGCAAGCCCGTGGCCCTTCTCGGGGTCGCGGCGGGCCGTATCGGGGCCGTCAAGTCGCTCGAGATGCTGCGCTCCATCTGCTCACACGTGGGCTGCCTCGTGCTGCCAGGGCCTGTATCCGTCGCCGGTGTTCAACAGGCGTTCGCTGAAGACGGCAGCGTACTCGATCCAGCCGTGGAGAAGAGCGTGCAGGGTGTCGCCACGGGCCTCATCGACTACCTGCACCAGCATGTGTGTCCGCGTATGGCGTTGGAGGCCATGGTCAGGGAGGGCACCGCGGTCTGATGGCAACCCGGTGAGCAAGACCCGAATCGCAAGGCCGGCGGACGGCCGCCCCGTGGTCGTCGTAGTGGGGGGCGGCTTCGGCGGACTCGAGTTCTGCAAGCGCTTCCGGGGTGATGCGCACGTCGTGCTCATCGACCGACAGAACCATCACCTGTTTCAGCCCCTGCTCTACCAGGTCGCGATGGCCGGGCTTTCTGCTCCCGACGTCGCGGCGCCGATCAGGAGCGTGCTCGCTTCCCGGGCCAGGGTCAGCACCCACATGGGCGAAGTGCGCGCGGTCGATCTTTCGGCCCGCACCGTCGCCACTGCCGACGTCGAAATCGAGTGGGACTGGCTTGTTCTGGCCGTCGGTGGGGTGACGAGCTACTTCGGCCGCGACGACTGGTCGAGCCATGCCCTCGGGCTGAAAACACTCGATGACGCGCTGCGTATCAGAAGCCACATCCTCACTTCCTTCGAACGGGCCGAGAACGAGCCTGATCCGGACGAGAGAGCCCGTCTGATGACGATCGTAGTCGTCGGAGGTGGGCCCACCGGAGTGGAACTGGCTGGCGCCATGGCCGAACTGGCGCACCGTGTGTTCCGACAGGACTTCCGCCTCATCGACCCGTCCGAGTCCCGGATCGTGCTCGTCGAAGCCACCGATCGCATACTCTCGGCATACACCCCGGGTCTGTCCGATAGCGCCAGGCGACAGCTGGAGGACCTGGGCGTGGACGTCCGCCTCGAGTCACGCGTTCTTGACGTCAAGGCCGACGGAGTACGGATCGCGGGCCCCCTGGGTGGCGAGACGATCGAGACTCG
>JAMJQV010000236.1 GCA_023554435.1 Gemmatimonadota bacterium
GCCTCGGTAATGCGCTCGGTCCGCTCGCCGAGTTCCGCCTCGGAAATCCGGTCCGTGATCTGTGTTTCGCTCACTCCCCCACTACCCTCCAGAATCCGGTCACCGCTTCATTCGCTCTCCCTCGTCTTCGAACCGGAAGACGTACGCGGCGAGCGCGCCCGGTCGAATGTCGCCGCTCCGGGCGCGTACGTCGAGGTCCGTTCCCGATCCGTGCCCCGCATCGGGAACGTCAAGAACTGCCGCTCGATAACTGACCAACCGGTCGCGCCATCTACTCCACGAGTCCGCCCGGAGGTCCACCCACCCGCGATTCGCCCACGCGACATCGGCAGGCCCGTCGGGCACGACGCTCACCTTGGGACCCCGCAGCATGCGCTTCCCGTCCGGCAAGAGGATCGGGATTCCAATCGACAGGATGTCTGAACGAAGCCTGTCATCGGATTGGATCAGTTCCAGCGATCTGGACGACGTTGTCTCTGGATCGAGCCCTGACGCTTCCACGACGTCGGAGAACAGCCGGTTCAGGAGCTCCGCCTCGAACAGGAGCTTGCTGAGCCGCGGCGGCCCGAGCATCTCGAAGGCCACCGAGCGGACCCCGTGCTCCGCTTCGAGCTGTTCCATGTAGCGGAGTGCGGTTTCGCGCAGAGATCCACCCCGGTACGTCGGCCCCATCGTCGCGGCGTCCAGCGCCCCCACGATGTCCCGTCCGGTAGGTCGACCGCGGATCTCCGCAATGGCCGCGTCCGCGATCTCCTCCGGGGTAATGATCTCCATCAGCCCGAGAGCCGAGATCGTCTCGTACTCCCCAAGGCTGAACAGGCCGTTCTCCCCCGCGTCCAGCCACACGGACTCGAGCGCCTCACCGGTGTCCTCACAACGGCCCTCTGGCAGCGCTGTGAACGCCTCGGAAAGATCGACGGGCGTTCTGCAGTCGAACCGCTGAATCGGCTTCCCGCCGCGCAGCACCGGTCCGTACCCGATCCGCTTCCAGGCCACGGCCGCCGTGGGTTTGACCTCCTTCACCACCGGCGAGTCGGGGGTTCGTCCCATCAGGAACAGGAGCCCCGAGTGCGCCCCTGAGACGCTCGACTTCGACAGGAGGGTGGCCGACGGGCGTTCCTCCGAGTGCGTGAACGGCACGTTGAGCCCCATCCCCCCGGTCCCCGAGGTTCCGATCTTGAGATACACCTCTGTCTTCGCCACGCGCATCCCGTGCATGAGGACCTGAACGTGCCGGATCAGCTGCGGCAGATAGAGAGTCGTCAGGTGGGCCTCGATGTCCGCGACGGTCGGCTTGCCGCCACTCCACATGAGATCTCGCAGCTTGCCCGCCGACGTGAACAGGTCCTGGTACGCGATCGCGGTCGCGGTATTCACGCAGTCGATCACGATCTCCGGCCGGTGGGTATCCAGGAGCGAATACAGGAGATTCCGCTGGAAGTCCTCCTCCCTGAGGTGACCCAGGAGGTCGTCGAGGATCTCCGCCCGTCCTACGTCCGTCTCCAGCATCGCGGTGCGCGAGTCGTTCCGCCGGCTCGCGCGAAGCAGGATGTCTCCCCACTCCGCCACCAGCTCGACGCCTTCCGCGTCGGTGGAGCCTCGCAGGGTCGCGATCCCCTCTTCCGCCTCTTCGCGGCGAAGCGCCGCGATCACGAGGCGCGCCGGGTGCAGAGGAAGCAGCTTCCGAGCCATGGCGATTCCAACCAAGCCCGAGCCGCCCAGCATCAGTATGTTCTTGCCCCGTATGTCCATTTCAGCCGTTCCTATTCAGTGCGCGCAGTCGGCCGATCTCACCCTCCTCGAGAGACCGCCACGATCCACGCGGGAGGTTTCCAAGCTCCAGCGGACCGAACGCCACCCGCTTGAGTGCGTGGATCGTCAGACCCACGGCATCCATCATCCGTCGCACTTCCCGGTTTCGCCCCTCCTGGAGGGACAGGTCCAGCAGCACCTGGTCCGGGCGAGGGCCTGGTCGGACTCTGAAGTCATTGACCCAGGCCGGCCCGTCGTCGAGTTCTACCCCGGTCCGCAAGCGAGAGCCCACGTCCCTCGGAATGGGACCCGCCACCGTGACCTCGTATCGGCGAGGGACCCGGTTACGGGGATGGAGTAACTGCTCGGCCACCGTTCCGTCGTTGGTGAGGAGCAGCATCCCCTCGCTCATGTAGTCGAGCCGCCCCACGTGAAACAGGGATTTCTGTTCGGGTCCGATCAGGTCGTACACGGTCGGACGACCTTCAGGGTCGCTGCGGGTGCACAGGCAGCCGGGCGGCTTGTGCAGCATGATCCAGCGCGATTCCTCGAGTTGGACCTGCTGGCCGTCTACTTCCACCACGCTTTCCTGCGGATCGACCTTCGTGCCGAGGACCGTGACGACCTCGCCATCGACCCGGACCCGGCCATCCTGGATCAGTGCCTCACTGGCTCTCCGTGAGGCCACGCCTGCCCGCGCAAGGTACTTCTGAAGACGCATGTCCGCCGCCATTCAGGTTGCCTCTTCCTCGGCCTCCTCCTGCGCCGCTGGCGTCTCCGGATCCTCTGACGACTCCGGGTCGGGTCCGTCTGATGATTCCAACTCGAGCCCCTCTGCCGACTCCAGCTCCGCTTCCATGGCCTGCTGCAGCTCGCCCAGCACAACGGGGAGCTCATCCGGAGCCGGAAGGTCGGACAGATCCTTGAGACCGAAATGCTCGAGGAACATGCGGGTGACTCCGTACAGAAGCGGCCGTCCCAGGCCTTCGCCACGCCCGACGACCTCCACCAGCTCCCAGTCGAGCAGAGTCCGAAGAACCGAACTGGCGCTCACGCCCCTGACTTCTTCGATTTCAATGCGACCGATCGGATTTCGATACGCGATGATCGCCAGGGTTTCGAGCGCAGCCGGTGACAGGTGCGGCGCCCTGGGCACCGAATCGAACCTCTCGAGGTACGGAGCGTATTCGGGTCGTGTGAGAATCTGGTACCCGTCGCCCAACTGGTAGATCTGGAACGCGCGCTCGGATTCCTCGTAGGCATCGCGCAGAGTCCGGATCGCTTCCACGACCCGCTCGGCGTCCAGGTTCTCGTCCGCTCGGGCAACCTCGTCCGCGGTGAGCGGCGTCTGGCTCGCGAACAGCGTGGCCTCGACGATCTGTTCGACCTTCACTCGATTTCCTCCGCGGTCTCCGCAGCAGCGGCGGTTGCCTGCGCTCGCTTCCGGTCCCCTGGTAGAAGCCAGATCGAGGCGAAGGGCTTCACCTGCTCAATGCGCAGGGCCTGCTGCCTCGCCAGCTCCAGGGCGGCCAGCAAAGCGGCGACGGCGTGCGCCCTCGTGCCCCACGGCCTAAAAAGCCGGTCGAACGACACCCGCTTCGTCTTCGCGAGGAGGCGCCGGAGGAGAGAGACCTTTTCGTCTACGGTCACGGTTTGCGACGGTGGACGGATCGCGACCGGGGGCGCCGGCTCGGGAATCCGCGCCGCCACCGACAGGAAGTCAGCCAGAGTCAGCTGAAGTTCGACCGGCGCAAGCGCCGGCACGGGCCGGCCCTCGACGTAGCCCTTGGCGAAGTGGCGGCCCCGTTGAGCCTCCGCACCCTCCAGCACATGAACCACATCCTGAAAATGCTCGTACTCGAGAAGGCGCCGGACCAACTCGGCACGCGGGTCCTCTTCCCAATCCGGCTGCTCGGGACGCGGCAGAAGCAGTTGGGCCTTGATGCGTACCAGTGTCGCCGCCATCTCGAGAAACTCGCCCGCTCTCTCGATCGGCATGGTCTCGAGTTCATCTTCCAGCGCCCGCACGAACTGCTCCGTGATGCGGGCAATGGGTATGTCGAAAATGTCGATGTCCTGCGACCGGATCAGATGAAGCAGCAGGTCGAGAGGGCCTTCGAACCGCTCCAGCGATACCTGGAACGGCTCAATGCTGCGGGTCGAGGCGTCTCGGGCCGGTGCGCTGGGACTCATATCGACATCACGAGGACCTTGATTCAACGGAAGAAGCGCTGTATTCTATGCGGTCTTTGGACTCGACCGAGACGCGAACCACTGAAGGAATAGAGCCTTGCCGAACATCAAGAGTGCCAAGAAGCGGCTTCGCCAGAATCATAAGCGGCGCGAGCGCAACCGGACCGTCCGTTCCGAGATTCGGACTCGGACGAAGAGTCTGCTGCAGACTGAGTCGTCCGACGATGCCGAAGCGGCATATCGGAGGGTCGCTTCCATGCTGGACACCGCTGCCCGCAAGGGCATCGTATCGAAGCAGGCGGCCGCCCGACGCAAATCCAGGCTCGCCCGGTACGTACGCGGCCTCAGCTGACGGCGCCCCCTCGTGGGGTGTCGTCGACCATTGACCAGCCCGCGGGCCCGCCAGGGTCGCGGGCTGTCGGCTTTCAGTGCTCCTCCGTCTTGTCCCTGGACTCTCCGTCCCCTTTTGACTCCCCATCTTCATCCAGCATGGCCGAGACGGCGTCGAAGCTGTCCGCATCGTCCAGCGACAGTGACTCCAGGAACTCGAGCTCGTCCATGAACTCGTCGGGCTCGGCTTCGACGAGCACCGGTTCCGTCTCCTCGACCGCTTCCACCGGCACGTCCTGCGCTTCCTCCGCCGGCTCCACAGCCTCTTCCGCCTCTGTCTCGGAATCTACGCCTGTCTCAACCTCCGACTCCGGCTCGACCTCGAGTTCCGCCTGGGCCTCCGGGTCCCCTTCCGGCTCGGCAGTCTCTTCAGCGACTTCCGCGAACGGCTGAGTCATCCAGGCCGTGTCGCCGGCGCTGTCGAGAGGCTCCGGCGCATCATCCGCCTCGGCCTGGTCCGCTCCCTCGTCGGGAGATGACTCCGTCCACTCGTCCTCGACGACGGCCAGCTCAGCCGGTACCGGCGGCTCCAGCTCGACCTCTTCAGCAACTGCGACGACCGCGGCCGCCCCGGTCAACTCGCCGAGAACCGTCTGCAGGGACTCGACTGCCGAACGCTGAGTAGTCAACTCGGCCTCCAGCTCGTCGATACCGACCTGGTGCTCGGCGCGTCGACGCTCCCACTCCTCGTCATCGAACTCCCCGACGACGTGGCGGAGCTGGGTCTCCTCCAACTCTGCCGACCGCGCGTCGTGTTCACCGGCGACTTTGTCCACCGCAGCGGTCCTGTCCGCGAGGGCGGTCTCGAGTTCGGTGCGATGGCCCTCGAGTTCAGTCTCGACGGTCGCCAGGCGGCCCGCGTAGTCGCCCCTCACCTTTTCCGCCACTTCAGGACGAAACTCGCTGCCCAGCTCATCGAGTCGGGTCAGCCAGCCCTGGTAGGTGCCTCGCTGCTCCAGCAATTCGCGGATCGCTTCAGGTATCACGTGTCCCACGTCCATCAGGCCCTCGGGGATGAGGTGTAGTCGCTCAGGGCGCCGAACTCGACACCCGCACGGATTGGCATTTTCAGTTCCGCTCGAACCGGATTTCTCCGGCTACCAGCGTATGGTTCACCCGACCGATGAGTTCCCAGCCGGCGATCGGCGTGTTGCGGCTTCTCGACCTGAAATCCGCCGGATCCACGGTCCACTGCTCGCCTGGATCAAGAACGACGATGTCCGCCGGCGCACCGGGCCGCAACGTGCCGCTGTCCAGGCCCATGATACGAGCCGGGTTGCAGGACATCCGATCGATGAGGCCAGAAAGGCTGAGCCTGCCCGGCTGTACCAGCGCTCGCATGCACAATCCGAACGCCGTCTCCAGCCCATTGATGCCGAAGGGCGCGTAGTCGAACTCCTGCTCCTTCTCCTCGTACGTGTGAGGAGCATGGTCCGTAGCGATGATGTCGATGACGCCATCGAGAAGCGCCTGTGTCACCGCCTCAACGTCGTCCTCCGTGCGGAGCGGCGGATTCACCTTGGCTTCCGTGTTGTAGCCGCGGCACATCTCGTCCGTGAGGATGAGGTGATGCGGCGTCACCTCCGAGGTCACCGTGAGCCCCTTCTCCTTCGCCATGCCCAGCTGCTCGACCGACTGGCGGGCCGATACGTGGCACACATGCAGGTGACCGCCCGTGAGTTCGACCAGCTGAATGTCCCGAGCCACTATGCAGGATTCCGCGGCGTTGGGTAGACCACGGAGTCCCAGGGCCGTCGCGACGACCCCCTCGTTCATGACCCCACCCGCCAGGGCCATGTCCTCGGCGTGCTGGAGGACCGGGATGCCAAACGTCTGCGTGTACTCCAGGAGGCGGCGCATCAGCCCCGTATCCCATACCGGCGCACCGTCGTCGGAGACGGCAACGGCGCCCGCCTTGACCAGTTCGCCGATCTCCGTCATCCGTTCACCCTTCTGCCCGATCGAGGCGGCGCCGATCGGCATCACCTGAGTGCCACGCGCCGCCCGAGCAGCCAGGCGCAGGTATCCGACCGCCGCCGGGTCGTCGATCGGCGGATCGGTGTTCGGCATGGCCCACACCGTCGTGAAGCCGCCGGCCAGGGCAGCGTGCGAACCGGTGTGGATCGTCTCCTTATGCTCTCCTCCGGGCTCGCGCAGGTGCACGTGCACGTCAATCAGTCCAGGCGCGACGACCTGGCCCGAGGCGTCCAGCACCTCCGCGTCATCGGGGCCGGCGATATCACTTCCGACAGCTTCGATCTTGCCTCCGCGCACCAGCACATCGGCCGGTCCGTCGAGGTCCTGGGACGGATCCACGACCCGTCCACCCCGAAGCAGTAGCGGCCTATTCATGAGATCTCCTGTTTCGCGGCCTCGGCCCCACCCGGAACCCCACCCGCCAGCAGGTACAGGACCGCCATTCGAACGGCGACTCCATTCGTGACCTGCGGAAGGATCACCGACTGGGGCCCGTCCGCGACGGCCGAGTCGATCTCTACGCCCCGGTTGATCGGCCCCGGGTGGAGGATCACCGTGTCACGCGGAGCCCTGGCAAGCCGAGCCCGGGTCACGCCGAACACGCGATTGTACTCGCGGAGCGACGGAATGAAGCCCGTACTCATGCGTTCCAGCTGCAGCCGCAGAATGTTCAATGCGTCCGCCCACTCGATCGCATCCTCGATGTGGTTGAACGACTCGACGCCCAGTTCCTCGATCCCGCGGGGGATCAGGCTGCGCGGGCCACACACCGCAACTTCGGCCCCCAGTGCTTGAAGACCGAAGATGTTCGAGCGAGCCACGCGCGAGTGCACGATGTCGCCCACGATGCAGACCTTAAGTCCCTCGATTCGACCGAGCCGGTCGCGGATCGTCAGCATGTCCAACAGGGCCTGCGTCGGGTGTTCGTGCTGCCCGTCCCCGGCGTTGATCACGTTGGAGGGAATTCGGTCCGCGAGAAAGCTCGCCGCCCCGGAAGAACTGTGGCGAATCACCACCATGTCGATCCGCATCGCCTCCAGGTTGCGCGCCGTGTCCACAAGAGTCTCGCCCTTCACGACGGATGAGCCGCTGGAACTGATGTTTACCGTGTCGGCCCCCAGTCGTTTCTCAGCAAATTCGAACGAGATGCGAGTGCGGGTCGAAGGCTCGAAGAAGAGATTGACGATCGTCTTGCCGCGAAGCACCGGTACCTTCTTGATCGCGCGTTCGCTGATTTCCTTGAATGGCTCTGCCGTATCTAGAATCCCGGTAATCGTCGCGCCCGACAGCCCCTCGAGACCCACGAGGTCCTTGCCGAGTTCGAACTCCGGTCTGGCCTGGTTCATTCGCTCTCCGAAGACCTGACGAGGGTGACGGACAGTTCGTCGTCCAGCTCGGGGACCCGAACCTCGACGCGCTCGCCTTCCCCAACTTCGACGGTGATACCTACGTAGTCGGCATGGATCGGCAGCTCCCGGCCACCGCGATCGGCGAGGACGCACAGCTCCACCCGGCGCGGCCGGCCAAAATCGGCCAGTTCGGTCAGGGCAGCTTTGACCGTGCGGCCCGTGTATAGCACGTCGTCAACGATCACCACCCGAAGGCCGTTGATGTTGCCGGGGATCTCGGTCTTTCCGATCACGGGACGAGGACCGATCTGGTCGAAGTCGTCGCGGTACAGCGTGATGTCGAGGCTCCCCGACGGGACCTCCTGTCCGGTGGTGTCCGAAACGAGGCCGGAGATTCGCGCGGCCAATTCGACACCTCGCCGGTGAATCCCGATCAGCATCAGGTCCTCGATCAGACCATCCTCCATGATCTCCCGCGCCATGCGCGACAGGGCCTGTTCGATGCCGGGACCGTCAAGCAGCAGAGTCGTCATGTCAGAAGCCGACATACGAGGATTGCCTTTCCGTGGCGGCTGGGTGAAGACGGCCCCCGTGGAGACCGCACTCGCCGCAGTATACCGACCCGCTGCCGGTGGATCAACGGCCCCGAAAAGGGCTTCTGGAAGGCACTTCCGGGCACCACGGTGCCTTTACAAGTCCCGGGTGGCCTCTCTAGCTTCCCGACCGCCCCGGGGGGCGCCCAGACCAGGTCTCCCGGCTTCATTCCGCACAGGAGCATTCATGTCGACACGGTGGATCGCAGCGCTGGCATGCCTGGCACTCCTCATCCCGACCGCGACACGGGCCCAGGAAGCCGTGGCTGACACCACGCAGGGTCAGGTCCACGGTCCGGTGGTCATCATCCCGGGGGCGCCCTTCGCGCTGACGGTCGAGGCGACCTACTTGCAGGCCGCCGGGCACATTCGCATCCGCACCGCCACGGGCCGGATCATCGCGCGACAGGACGTCGAGATGGGCACGGGCGGCCCCGTGGAGTTCGAGGACCTGGTCCTGGAGGGGGCGGAGGATCTGCCGCTGACGGTGGTCGGAGGCCGAGGCAACCTCATCGGCACCTTCGAGACTCGGGTCCTGCCGGCATGGATCAGCCTGCTTCCACCGCTGCTCGCGATCGTCCTGGCTCTCGTGTTCAAGGAAGTGGTGACCTCGCTGTTCATCGGCGTGTGGCTCGGCGGGTTCTTCGTGGCCGGCCTCAATCCGATCACCGGCACCATGCGCGCGATCGACACGTTCATCACGCCCGTCCTGGTGGACTACGACCACGCGGCCATCCTGGTGTTCTCGTTCCTGCTGGGCGGCATGGTGGGGGTGATCAGCAAGAGCGGAGGCACGCGGGGCATTGTGGAAGCTGTGCGTCCGCTGGCCACGACGCCGAGACGCGCACAGCTGGCGACCTACCTGAGTGGCCTGGCGATCTTCTTCGACGACTACGCGAACACGCTGATCGTGGGAAACACCATGCGCCCGATCACCGACCGCATGAAGGTCTCCCGAGAGAAGCTGGCCTACATCGTCGACTCCACGGCCGCGCCCGTCGCCGCCATCGTATTCGTGTCCACCTGGGTGGGCTTCGAGATCTCGCTGATCGGTGACGGCCTCGCCGCCGCCGCGTCACAATCCGGTACGACACCGGAGCTTGCGGCAGCCCTGAGTTCAGCCAACGCGTTCACCCTCTTCATCCACTCCATTCCGTACCTGTTCTACCCGCTCCTGGCGCTCCTCATGGTCGGGTTGATCGTGTTTCTGCAGAGGGACTTCGGACCGATGCTGAAGGCGGAGCGCAGGGCGTCGCGTGGAGAGGGCCTGTACCGGGAGGGCGCCGTACTCATGTCCGAGGCCGGCTCGGAGAAGATGGAGCCGGTGGAGGGAGCGCCCCTGCGCTGGTACAACGCCGTTCTCCCGGTTCTCACGGTGGTCTTCGTCGTGCTGGTTGGCCTCTATCTCCAGGGTCGAGCCAATCTCGGGCGGCCCGGAACGCTGTGGGAGATCTTCGAACAGGCGAGCGCGTTCGACGCTCTTCTGTGGGGCTCACTGGCCGGCTGCCTCGTGGCCATCGGGCTCGCCGTCGGGCAGCGGATCCTCACCATGCACCAGGCGATCGACGGTCTCGTGGGGGGCATGCGAGCCATGTTCCTGGCCGGAATCATCCTGATCCTGGCGTGGTCGCTCGGCGCGGTGACCGAAGCACTCGGAACCGCCCCGTACATCAGCGGCCTCCTGGAGGGCAACTTGCCGGGCGAACTTCTCCCTGCCCTGGTGTTCATCACCGCGGCCTCGATCGCATTCGCCACCGGGACCTCGTGGGGAACGATGGGCATTCTGCTGCCGATCGTGATCCCGCTTGCCGTGGCCCTTGGCGGCACGGTCGACCCGGAGGCCGGCACGGCGTACGTGATCCTGCTCGGCTCGACCGCGTCGGTGCTGGCGGGCGCGATCTTCGGTGACCACTGCTCACCCATCTCGGACACTACTGTCATGAGTTCGATGGCTTCGGCGTGCGATCACGTGGACCACGTGCGGACCCAGCTGCCCTACGCGCTTGTAGTGGGCCTCGTGGGCATCTTCATCGGAAGCATCCCGACGGCGTACGGGCTGCCCGTGTGGGTGTCGCTGGCCGTGGGCGCGGCGATTCTGTTCTCGCTGCTCAGGTTCTACGGAAAGAAGGACTTCGATTCGCCACAGTGGGCTGGGGAGGCGGAGGGACAGGGCGGATTCGTGCGGCCGGCCGACATCGGCCGGCCGCGTCAGTCGGACGTCTTGGCCCAGACTTCGGATTCGCGCCAGGGGATGCCGACCTCGTCCGCCATCGCTTGAAACC
>JAMJQV010000237.1 GCA_023554435.1 Gemmatimonadota bacterium
GCTACTGGGACCACTCGTCGTTCGAGTCGTCATCATCCGGGTAGACCCCGCGCGGATCGAGCGTGACTCCCACCACCTCCCGCCCGGCAGGCACCCGGTGCGTATAGACCGGCCCGAGCTTCCACATCTCGACCGGCAGGCGGACGGTCTCCGTCGCTCCCCCTTCGAAACGGATCTCGAGCTCGGCCGGCATCACCATGCTTCCGAGGCTCTCCAGCCGGATTTCCGTAACCCCGTCATCGGTGATGGACACGTCGGTCACCGCCTGGTCGAGACGGGCCGTCGAATAGACCCAGGCCCTCCAGAACCAGTCCAGGTCCATGCCGGCCGAGTTCTCCATGGACCGGATGAAGTCTGAGGCCGTGGGATGCTTGAAGGCCCAGGCGTGCGTGTACTCCGAGAGCGCCCGGTCGAACCGCTCCTTTCCCAGCACCTCGTATTGCAGCAGGTGCATCATGAGCGCCGGCTTGAAATAGGCGGCCCAGAACAGGTCGTGCTGCTCGTCCGGGGGAAGGGCCATCGCCTGCTCGACGCCGGGGAGCGAATGCTCGGCCCACAGCTCGAGCGGCTGAACGGAGATCGCATCCGCGTACGGCTCGCCCTCGAAGTAGACCTCGACCGACTCGATGTTGATGAACGTGTTGAAGCCCTCATCCATCCACGGGTGCAGCCGCTCGTTCGTGTTCACGATCATCGGGAACCACTCGTGTCCGAACTCGTGCGTGAGCACCCAGTACAGGGCCTCCCGCGTGGTCTCGGTGGGCACGAACGTGAGCATCGGGTACTCCATGCCCTCGTTCGGTCCCTCCACGGTCGTGGCGTGGGGCCACGGGTACGGATACAGGCGCTCCGAGAAGTGCTTGATCGATACCCACGACATGCGGTTCGCTTCCTCCCAAAGCTCCGCTTCCGGGCGATAGAAGGTCTGAATCCGGGTTCCGTCGTACGAGCTGGCATCCCAGCGGAAATCCGGGGCCATGGCGAACGCGAAGTCGCGCACGTTCTCGGCCTCGAATCGCCACGTCTTCGTTCCGGAGGCGCGGCGCTCCCGGTTCGAGCGCGCCTCGGACTCGGTGATGATCGCCACTGCCTCCTCGGACCCGTCGGCGCGGGCCAGACGTGACTGCTGCTCATCCGTGAGCACGGCGTCGGGATTCACGATCGTGCCCGTGGCCGTCACCACGAAGTTGTCGGGCACCGTGACCGCGACCTGGAAGTTGCCGAACTCCTGGTAGAACTCACCCGCGCCCAGGAAGGGATCCAGATTCCAGCCGCTCACGTCGTCGTACACCGCGACTCGAGGATACCACTGCGCCACCTGGTACAGGGTGCCGTCGCGTCCGGTCCGTCCGTAGCCGTACTCGGGCTGGGTCATCTGCCAGTCGATTTCGATCTCAGTCCTGGCGCCGGAAGGCAGCGGGTGAGGCAGTTCCACGCGAGCGATCGTGCCCATGACCTCGTGCTCCAGGTCACGCCCGCCCGCCGCCACACGGCCCAGCGTCATGCCGCTTCCATCACAGGTGAAGTCGAAGACGGCCTCGCCGAACATCAGGGGCGGCACCGCCAGGATCTGCGACTTGCTCTCCGGATGGCACAGGTTGGTGTCCAGCTTGAGCCACAGGACGGACAGGGCGTGCGGCGAGTTGTTGTGATACCGGATGGTCTGAGACCCGGTCAGAGTGTTGTCCGCCGGGTCGATCGCCGCCTCGATTCGATAGTCCACCTGCTGCTGCCAGTAATCGGGGCCGGGCAGGCCGGCGCCGGTTCGAATCGTATTCGGGGTGGACAGGTCGAGAGGCCGGAACGGGGAACGAACCTTCCAGCCGGGACCCTCCTCCTGGGCGGCCCCCGAGGTCGGCAGGAAGAGGAGAAATGCGGCGGCGAATACTGCCAGGCGGATGACGACCCAATACGGTGAGCGGCGCGGATTCATGAGAGCCTCCTCGGCGTCCGCGGAAAGAGCGATGAACGGGACCCGGCAAGATGCGCCCACCGGGGCCGGCCGCTCAAGTGCGGAGGGATCCGAATTGCCGGTCCGGCGCGCGATGTCCTATCCTGCGTGGACCCATCGGCCATGTCCCGCACGTGTCCAGTACCGGAGAGCGCATGACAGACCGACGCAGCCGCAGGTGGATCGGAATCGTCGTTGCCGTGATTCTCGTGGCCGTCGGCCTGGCAGTGAGCGGGCGCTTCCCGACCAACGGGACCCACTACGGGCTGTGGTCCATCCTGCCGCCTGTCGTGGCCCTGGTCCTCGCGTTCACGCTGCGAGACGTGATCGCGGCCCTGTTCATCGGGATCGTCCTCGGCGGCGTGATCAGCGGCGAACTGAACATCGTTCAGGAATACCTGATCCCC
>JAMJQV010000238.1 GCA_023554435.1 Gemmatimonadota bacterium
CGATCGCCAAGATCGCCCGCGATCTGGAGGTTACCGGTGCGCCCGGACACCTCGTTACCCTCATCGATATGAAGGCCGGTTTCGAGGACTCGGCTCGCGGCGTCATCACCGGCGTCGACCTGGCGGTGGTGGTCGTCGACCCTACGAGAGCGGCGATCGGCATGGCCCGAGACATGAGCAATCTCGTCTATCGCCTGCGCCACGCTGCCCGGCCCGCCACCGAACACCTCCCGAGTCCCGACCTGGTGGAGCGCGCAAACGAAATCTATCGCAGTTCGAGGGTTCGGACGACCGTGGTGGTGCTGAACCGTGTGCCCGATCCCGACACCGAGCAGTTGCTTCGCGACGACCTGCTCGACTACGGACTCATTCCGGTCGCCGCCATTCACGAAGACCGGTCGGTGACCTCGTCCTGGTACCTGGGAGCACCTCTCGTACCCGAGACGGCGGGCGAGGACATCGAACCGCTGATCTCCGCGCTCGAGGCTCGAACCTCGTCCACCATGGACACCTCAGGGGCGGCTAAGCGTTAGCCACCTGGGCGTTTGCTTCCCACATACGGTCCGCCGTTTCCTCCGGTCCGTCTCGCTCGAGAGAAACCGGCCGGCTTCCACTCGGCACTCAAGGGGTGAGACGTTACTGCGCGTCTCAAGCCGAGACACCAGGAGGAGGACCGATGATACGCGCCAGGAAGCTGGCCCGACTCGAGAAGAAGAGTCGAGAGCAATTCGAGACGGCCCAACGACGTTTCCAGCGTGGATACCCGGTGACGATGGCCCTCTGCATGACCATCGCGACGGCGATTCACTGTGGCGTGTTTGCGGTGAATCCAAGACTGCGACTCGCCCATTTCGACACGGCGCGAGACGAGTTCCACGCCATGTCGCTACCGCCGGACGTACGCATCCCGCCACCGCCCGCCACGATCGCCCGCCCGGCGCGGCCGCGCGTATCGGAGACCTCGGTGGCTCGTGAGGTGACGATCTCTCCGACCACTTTCGAGGCAAACCCCGCGCAGCACCTCGCCCCACCCCCTTCGGTAGTGCGGCGAGACGAGCGGGAGACCGAACCGTTCTACGTGCCGCACGACGTCGAGCCCCGCCTGCTCAACGGGACGGAGATCGCCACCGCCCTGCGGCACGCGTACCCGCAGGCGCTGTGCGACGCGGGAATCCACGGCACGGTGGTGCTCTGGATCTTCGTCGACGAGAGGGGTGGTCCGACGGCGTGCCGGGTGCACACGTCCAGCGGCTACCCCATGCTGGACGCGGCGGCCAGAAAGGTCGTGAACCACATGAAGTTCACGCCGGCGCTCCACATGGACAGACCCGTCGCCGTATGGATCGCTCAACCTGTGGAGTTCACGACGCTGTAGCGACCGGTGTTCGGGGACCTTCTTCCGGGTTCGATCACTGGAGCGCACAGCCTTTCAAGTTCGGGACGCAGTCAGCCCGCATTAGCACCCGGCCTCAAAACCCCCAGGCCACGCTCAGTCGCAGTTGTCGCGGCTCGATCGGCTTGAAGTGGAGGTCCTCGACCCCGTCTGCCGGCTCGAGCTGGCCCCGGGATGCGTACCAGTACTGGATGTCGCTGTCCGACGCGTCGAACGCGTTGAGGAGCGTCGCGGTCACGCGCAGGCCGCTGCCCCGAAACTGCCAGCCGACGCTCAGGTTCGAGAGCGACGTCGCCCGGGCCCTTCGCGCGTTGTCCTCGGTCAATGGATAGGCCCCGAAGTGTCGCAGCCGAGCCGTGCCGAAGAACCCGCCCTCGCCGGACTCCCACGTGACACCCCCTGCGACGACGTTCTCGATGGCACCCGGCACCCGGTCCTCTCCCGCCGGGGCATCCTTCAGGCGAGCCCGCGTGAACGAGACGTCCAGGTCGACCACCAGGCGCTCGGCGATCCGCCAGTAGTTGGTCCAGGTGAAGCCGAGTCGCTGGCTGGCGCCGCTCGGTTCCGTCGTACCCGCATCGCCCACGAACAGGAGCTCGCTGTCCAGCTCCACGGTCCACAGGGCGATGGTGCTCCGCCATCCGACGAGCGGACTCGAGCGGGCGCCGATTTCCCCGCCGCGTGACCGAACCAGGGGATCCACGGCGTCGACGGGCGTGCCCGTGCCCGGGTCGATCGTCTGCGTGGTTCCGCGGGCGTCGTTGCTGTGGAAACCGAGCCCCGCGGACCCGTAGACCTCCGTCGAGCCCCAGGGCCCGAAGATCAGGGAGAGCTTGGGGCTGGCGATGGCGGCCGTGCGATCCCCCGAGTTTCGGGGGTCGTCGCTTCGAACATCGAAGCGATAGACATCGCCGCGGATCCCGATCAGGGTGCGGAAGCGTGACGTCCAGCGGGACTGGAGCGAGGTCCAGGCTCCGCTGCCCCATTCCGTGACTTCGTCGGCGCGCACGGTGCCCACTCGCTGCCTCTCCCGGCTCTGGTGAAACGCCACGTCCACCAGGTCGAGGCGTGTCTCGAGACCTAACGACAGGTCGTGGGTCCGGTCGAACCAGCCGACCGGCATGCCGTGGACGAAGTCCAGGCCGAAGACGGCGCGCTCGTCTACCTGGTTGATCTGGTCTCCCTCGACGGGATCGTCCAGGAAGTACGTGAAGTTGGAGTACAGATCGAGGTCGTAGTAGATGCCGTAGACGTTGAGCGCCTGGGTACTGCGAGAACCGGTTCGCTGCCACGAACCCGACAGGCTGTACCGGCTGCTGCTCCCGCCGAGAGTGGAGTCGACCTGCGAGAATCGGCCGATCGCTCCGGAATCGACCGCTCGCTTGGGAATCTGGTCCGAGGC
>JAMJQV010000239.1 GCA_023554435.1 Gemmatimonadota bacterium
GCTCGTCTTTCATCGTCGTGGAACCGCTCAGTCGACTTCCAGCGCCCCGGCTGCGGCCGCGAGTCCCGCAGCAGCGTCCAGCTCCACCCCCTGCCGCGAGAGTCCGTCCGCCAGGGCGGGAAGTAGATTCAGCACGTTCCGCGGCTGAGCGGAGTGTCCCATGCACCCGATGCGGATGATCTTCCCGGCGAGATCTCCCAGACCACCCGCGATCTCGACCCCGTGGGTCAGGAGGATGTGTCGGCACAGGGCCTTCGCATCCACGCCTTCGGGAATCCGAACCGCGTTCAGGCTGGGCAGCCAGAACTCGTCTTTCGGGTTCATCCGCAGGCCCATCGCCTCGACCCCCGCCTTCAAGGCTCCAGCGATATGGAGATGCCGGGCCCAGCGCTCCTCGATGCCCTCCTCGGCCACCAGTCGCAGCGCTTCGCGAAGCCCGTAGATGGCGGTGATCGGCGCCGTGTGATGATACGAGCGATCATCACCCCAGTAGCTCTCGAGCAGGCCGACGTCCAGGTACCAGCTTCGCACCAGTTTACCGCGGTTCCGGACCTTGTCGAAGGCTCGATCGTTGAGCGTGAGCGGACTGGCACCCGGCGGGCACGAAAGGCACTTCTGGCCACCCGAATACGCGACGTCGATGTCCCACTCGTCCACCCGAAGTTCGACGCCCCCCAACGACGTCACCGTGTCGGCGATCACGAACGCACCGTGCTCATGTGCGATCGCCGTGAGCTCGGACACGTGCGGCTGCAGGGCTCCGGTGCTGGTCTCGGCATGCACGAACCCGAACACACTCGGGCGGTGCTCTTCGAACGCGGCTCGCACGTCGTCCGGGTCCAAGGGCTCTCCCCACGGAGCGTGCACGTGCACGACCTGGCCACCGGCCCGGCGCGCCATGCTGTCCATGCGGGCGCCGAAGTAGCCGTTGGTCGGCACGAGGACCACGTCACCGGGCTCGATCATGTTGGCGAAGGCCGCTTCCATGGCGGCCGACCCTGTTCCACTGACCGGAATCGTCCACCGATTGTCCGTGCGGAACGCGTATCGAAGGAGTGCCTGCACTTCCTGCATGATCTCGATGAACGCCGGGTCCAGGTGGCCCACGAGAGGCGTGCTCATCGCTCGCAGCACCCTGGGGTGCACGTCACTGGGTCCCGGTCCCATGAGGATGCGGTCCGGCGGATTCAGGTCTCCGACAATTGGTCTTTGCATACCTGGATTCTCAGTCTCCTTGAGAGTCGACCCTGTCTACTGGTACGGACACCCGCACCACTCCCCGGAAATCGCCCGGTGCGTAACCCGTCGCCAGGTCCTCCGGGTAGCGTTCGTCCAGTATCGCCTGCACAGCGGGATCAATCTCTCCCGGCGAGCCGTGGCAATTGAGGCATGGCTGAGCGATGGTCAGGGGCCGGTAGAACCTGTACTCGTCCCGTCCTGCCTTCTGTACCCATGGGCCAGGCAAGACACCGGTCTCGGCCAGGGCCGACTCGTAGTAGCGGAGCGCTTCGGTTTCGTCTTCATCGGGAGCGTTGGCCGGGTTCCGGTACTTCATGCTGGTCCGCTTCATGTCGAGGCCCTGCTCCTGAGTTACCCCTGCTGTCAGTTCGAGGGCGCTGGTTGAGCAGAAGTCCACCGCGCTTACGGCGCCACCTTCCTGCATCGCCGTGGTGAGCTGCGTGACCAGCACGCCCATGAGGGCCTGGGATGCAGAGCTGCCCAGCTCGAACACCGCGGCCTCGACCTCCGGACTCAGGTCCTCGTCTTCAGCGCCACCGCACGTTGCGGTGGACAGGCCCAGGAAAAGCACGAGTAGTCCCCTGACAAACCGATCCATGCACGAGCCTCCCTCTGAAAGCGTACCGAAAACTCCCTGAAGATCTTGCACCCTGCGGAAAAGTGCCACCATGCCCGGAGCCTGCCCGGAAACCGTCGTCTTCGGGTATTGTTCGGCTGCGCGCGCGTCGCCTGATCTCGCTGGACGCCGTAAGTATCTCTACAGCAACATGATATGAGTCGCAATGTCGCCGCCTTTGATCCATGAGCCACGTCGTTCAACCCCAGGACAGGGCCGATTCGCAGGCGGTCCGTGAATTGCACTTTCACCCCGCGAATGAGTGGGTGCGTGAGGCACCCGACGCAACTCAACAGATATGAACGGATCTCATGGCCCGTCTTCGCAGAGGCAATCAGAGAGGCTTCACGCTCGTCGAGCTGCTGATCGGCATCACGATCATGAGCGTCGTGGGGCTGATGGCAAATACGTCGTTCCGGAACTTCAGGCAGCGTACGATCCTGAACCGGGCTGCCCAGGTCGTGGCGGCCGACGCCGCGCTGACACGGACCTACGCGATTCGCGAGCGTACCAACATCTCACTCGTCGCCGACGAGAGCACCCAGAGTTACCAGATACGCGACGCAGCAGGGACGGTACTGAAGACGCGCTGGTTTGATGGCGACTCTGATCTCCGGCTTGATTCGCTGAACATCGTCAACACCGGCGACTCCCTGACTTTCAACGCGCGCGGAATGCTCGTATCGGCCTTTGCCGTAATCGATATCGGGACCGATGCGGGTTCCAAGCGGGTGATCGTAAACGGACTCGGGCGTCACCGGGTCGTCACCAATTGAGGCTCGAGCGATGACCTCGTATAGGCAACTGAAAGCCACGCTGGACGACGAAAGCGGCTTCGGACTTGTCGAAACGTTGATCGCGCTGACGATCCTCGTGATCGGCCTGGTGGCGGTGAGCGGTTTGAGCCTTGCCTCTGCCAGCCAGGCACGGATCGCGAACTGGCGCAGCCAGCAGGCCTCGGTTGCCCAGATGGTGCTGGAGGACGTGCAGAGCGATGGCTGGAGTTCCGCGGTCAGTGCAGTCGATACCGTAACCGTGGCAGGTCACGATTACCCGGTAAAAGTAGATGTTTCCAACTTCTCGAGCCGGGTGAGGCTGGTCACGATCGCCGTCGCCGGGGTCGGAGACGTCGATGCCGTCGTGTACAGGACCCGTTTGTACAAGCCCCGGCCACTGCCGGACCCGCTTCCGGTCACTCCGTAGAGAGTAGAGAGAAGCCGAGAATGAATCGGATCAAGTCGAAGGACGGGTTCACATTGGTCGAGGCACTGATCGGGTTGGTGATCAGTGGGCTCCTGGCTTCGGCCCTGCTCTCCATGATGCTCGGGCAGAGTCGGTTCTACGAGCGCACGGACGACCAGATCTGGGCCGAGCAGAGTAATCGGGCGACTTTCGATCTGGTGTCTTCCGAGTTGCGCATGGCTTCGGCCGAAGATCTTCTCGCTGCAGAGTCCGATTCCGTGGCCATTCGTTTCGACATCATGCGCGCGATCGTATGTGATTCGACCGCGGCCGACGCCGCGACCTTGATGGTCTACGATACCGTGGCGGCTTGGGGGCTCGACGGTGGATTCATCGGCACAGCCTACTCCGATCCGTACGACGAGGATTTCGAATACGCGGACGCGTTTTTGCCCAGCACCGTCGCCACGGGATCAGGGCCGAAGGCGGATTGCGTCGCCAACGGGTCCCCTACAAGTCCTCCGGACAATTCCTTTGCGGAGCTGTCGGGCTGGTCCGGTAACTTCACGAACGGTGTGCCGGACAGAGGCGGAATGGTGCGCTTCTACAGCCGACTGGCCTACCACTTCTCGCCCTCCACGTTCTTCCAGTCCCGAACCGCGCTCTGGCGCGGGGCTCAGGAACTCGTAGGTCCGTTCGAGAACGGTGCCGCCTTCAGCTACGTCATGGATGACGGAAGCGTAGAGAACAGCGTGTCGAGCGCTGACTTCGACGAAGTCGTGGCGATCCGGGTGACCGCGACGGCCATCGGCGACGGCGCCAACCGCTATGACGTGGAGCGGGACCTGCAGTTCGACATTCCCTTCCGGAACTGAGACTCACGCGGGAAACAGGCCGGGGCCCTTCACCCCACTCGCACCCGACTTCACCCAATTCGGTCAGGCCAACCCACCGGAGCGGGTGCCCCGACGGCAGTCACCAATCCCCGCCCGGGTCCCGCTCAGTCCTCACGGCCGTCAGAGTCCATGCGACACCGTGAGGATTCCATGCGCCGCAGGCACACGCAGGGGACGACAGTTCGGCGATGAGAAATGGCGACGCACGGTACGATCACCGCGCGCCGCCACTGGGGCATAGGCTCAGGGAGTAGCGTCCGGTCCTACTGCCAGCGCTCGAACCAGCTTCCGGGGACCTCTGCGAGTCCACCGAACGCGGCCTTGGAGGCCATGGTCAGGTTGCAGGACTCATAGAGAAACTTCTTGTTTCCGTTACCCAGGTCGGAAGCCGGGGTCGTCTCGCCAATCAACTCGTTCAGCCCGGTGATCGTAGCTCCCTGGACCGTCTGATAACCGTTGCTCGTGACATACCCACCAACGAGGACGAGACCGTCCCACTCGAACGACCCGTTCATCGTGAGGTTGTTTCGTACGATCACGGTGCCCCTGCCGCTGTGCGTCGGAGTGAGCTCGATGCTGTTCTTCACGTAAATGACGGGCCACTCGTCCGAGCCCATAGAGCCGAAATCGGGCCAGCTATCGGGTGGAACGGTGTAGTCAGGGGCGAGCAGGCCCTCGTTGACGATCTTGTTCCAGGGGACCCCGGTGGACTGAAGCAACTCGATCCCGCTGGGGGCCTCGTAGACATCGGGCGCTCCCTGCGGAACCAGGCCACCGCCGCTCTGAGTGTATCCCCCCGGTGGTACCGCCACCCCGGCTACCGTAGCTGCTGGTGAGTTCGGGCAATTCGGGTCGCCGCCAGGAGCCTGGTCGACTCCCGAGATGGTTCCCGCGCCACCGTTCTTCTGCAGGCCGGATCCCGAGGCGAACGACGCCTTGGCCACCACTGACCCCGCGCTGAACAACGCCAGGCGCGATACGGTCCGGGACGCCGTACCGCCCTCCGGGGGTGTATACGTCGAGGTCGAACGAATGCGATACAGCACTCTGTCGTTGGGCAGGTCCAGGACCTTCTCCCCCTCGACGATGGCCGAACCGGAAGCATACGTGAACGTATCCGTAGTCGTCGCCTCGAGCCGGGTGCCCAGGTACTGCTGGAGTCCCGCATCGGCTACGTAGAATGCGGTCGTCCCCGCCTCCTGGTTCTGACTCGCGCGCAGCTCCGTTTCAGTCATCACCATAC
>JAMJQV010000240.1 GCA_023554435.1 Gemmatimonadota bacterium
TGAGGCCGACCTGTGACGCGACGGCTCGCATCGAGAGGGCATTCAAACCGCCCTCGGCCAGCAGGTTGCGAGCGGCCTCGAGAATGGCGGTCTCGGTCTCTCTCGAGCCCACCTTCTCGGCGATGTGAGATTCTGTCATGAATTCACCCTTAACGGCGTTAAGTTAACATCGTTACATTAACGTTGTTAACCGCTACGTCAAGGGGCGAGGTTGGACCCCATACCACTGCGTGTATGAGGGAGCTTTCAGTCCGCCGTCACCTCGAGCCTGCACCGGATGGAATACGAGCCCTGCGTGCCCTTTCCCGACACCTCGTACTCGCCGGGACCGGAAAGAACTGCCGATCCTCGAAAGAGAGGCCGGTCCCCGCCCGCCAGTCGCGTCACGAGAGTCGACTCGAGGTCGGTGGCAGCCGTGCCCAGCGAGTCGGACACGACCCACGCCTGGTCGGGGACCGCTGCGCGGGCCCGGCCAATGAGGGTGGCTACGATGTCGCCCAGGGCACGTCGGAGGCGATCCCACCCGTCCGCACGGTTGACGTCCAGCACCTTGAACTGCACCGAATGCACGGAGTCGCCGCGCACCAGGAGGATCAGGCGGTCCCATGCGTCAATGCGCGACATGTTGAACGAGGAGACTTTTCCATCGCCGGCCGCCCGTACGTACTCGGGAGTACCCTTTCTCTCGGGGTCGCACTCCCAGTATCGGTCGAGGTCCGGAAGCACGGCGTGCTCGGTGTCGTGCTCACCCCGACCGTTCACATACCTGACATCGGCGACGAAACGGAAGTTGGCCTTCCGTCGGGGAAGTTTGCGAGGGAAATCGAATCCAGTGAGAACCAGCTCGTAGGTTTGCGGCATGGCGCCTCCTCTGCGTGAACGTCTCGCGTTCACGTGGTTTGAGGGGCGCAGTTTCGTGGACTCTGCCCGACCGGCGGGATCGGCCGGGGCGCAAGACTCCAACAACTCTAGCGGAAGGGCGCGGCTGACTTCAAGGGGAGGCCGTATCCTCCAGCGCACGTTCCAGCTTCCGTTCCAGGTCCTTGAAGGCCCGGTCCCAGTCGCTGGCCTCCGCGTGTCGGACGACGGTGTCCTGCTTCTCACCCCACGACAGCACCAGACCCACGGCCCTGGTGGTCTCGCGCTCCTCGAGCACGAACTTGGCCAGCTGCAGTCCGGTCGCCCGGGCTGAAAGGTCCGTCGACACGGCCTCGACCATCGCCTCCAGGTCCCCGGTCAGCTCCGTGCCGCGCGTCGAGATCTGTGTCTGCATGTGTTGTCCCCTGTGTGTCGTAGCCCCTGCTCGCGGGCGTCGTCTTCAGTCGTCATTTCTCGGGTCCAGCGGCTCGGGTGGAGTAATCGGACTCTCCTCACCTTGTAGCCAGCGACCGTACGCCTCGCGAACCAGGTTCTGGAAGTGGTACACGCCACTCTCGAACTTGACCGAAAAGCGTCCACGGTCGTAGCCGCGGGATTGCAGGCCTCGCTGAACGTGTTCGCAAATATCGATGTCCTCGTCCTGAACGCGATCGGCGAACGCTATGTCCTCGTCGATCTTTCGGCGAGCGGCCTCCGATTCGATGTCGTCATAGAAGTACTCGAAGACCACGCGACAGTTCTGGTGATCGACCGGTACGACGAGGTTCGTCTGCAGGCGGCCCGGCAGGATGTTGAGCATGTAGTTCGGGAAGACGCAGTAGTACCAGGCCTCACCTCCGCCCTGGCGCTCGTAGATGTTCTCTTCGTTCGTCAACTCGCTGGTCTGGAGCGAGTACCATTCGCGGGTCTCCGTTTTGTAGCTGCGGAAGTCGTACAGAGTCATCAGCTCCGGGTGAACGATCGGAACGTGGTAGCCTTCCAGGAAGTTCTCCACGTAGACTTTCCAATTCGCGCGCACGTCGTACTCGACCCGGCGGTAGTTCTGCATCTGCCCGGGACGCACCGGTGATATTCGCTCACTGATACCGCGCAGCACCTGGTCGAGTGGCACGGCTCCGGGGTCCAGGTTGACGAAGATCTGCCCCTCCCATGACTGCACCTGGATCGGCACCAGCCCGTAGTCCTCCCGGTCGAACAGCTCGACGAGGTTCCAGTGCGGCACGCCCCGCAGGGTGCCGTCCAGCTGGTAGGTCCAGCCGTGGTACTCACATTGGAGGACCCGGCCACATCCATCCGCCGTGGCCAGGGGACCTCCCCGATGTCGGCACACGTTGTAGAAGGCCCGTAGCTCCCCCGAGCGATCCCTTACGACGACCACCGGATCCCCGGCCACGTCAGCGACGAACCACGAACCCAGCTCGGCCAGGCGCCCCTCGTGTCCCACGCCCTGCCAGGTGCGGGCGAAGATCGCCTCCGAGTCGAGCTGGTGGAAGCGCGGCTCCGTAAACCATGCCGATGGAATCGTCTCGGCACGGGCCAGGGCCGGTCGGCCCTTCAATTCCTCGGCGACATCGGCGAAGGCATTTCGGTCCGCCATTGACCGCTCTCCAGGTAGGACCGGATCGACCGGTCGCAGGGGCTTCACGTGATGTGGCTATTTACGGCCACCAGTGCCATGATGTAAGGGCGAAACGAAAGGGAGATCCGAGATGACGCCCAAGCCACTTCAAGCTTTAGTTAAACTGAATCTTGATAAGCCCATATGGGATAGGTTTTTCTGGGTCTCGCCACTAACCGTGGTTGGGACGCTCGAAGAAGACGGAACTCCGAACCTGGCTCCCAAGCACATGGCCACTCCCATGGGGTGGCAGAACTACTTCGGCTTCGTCTGCACCCCGCGGCATTCCACGTACAGGAACATCGAGCGGGACGGCGTCTTCACGGTCTCGATGCCCCGTCCCGACCAGGTGGTGCTCGCCAGCCTGTGCGCGGCTCCGAGGTGCGACGACAGCGCCAAACCGGTCCTCGGGGCCCTGCAGACACGACCGGCTACGAGAGTTTCTGGAGTCCACCTGGCCCAGTCTTACCTCTTCTTCGAGTGCGAGCTCGATCGCATGGTGGATGGGTTTGGCGAGAACAGTCTCGTGGTGGGCCGGATCGTCGAGGCTGCAGTCGCCAGGGACTCCCTGCGCACGCTGGAGCGGGACGGGCAGGACATGATTCATGACGCCCCGATGCTCGCGTATCTTCAGCCGTGGCGGTTCGCTTCCATAACGCAGACCTACGCGTTCCCCCTCCCCGACGGATTCGAGCGCTGATCGGGATGGTCAACGAAGTCGCGCCCCGGATTCTCGAGCACCTGCTCTATAGGGAGCGGGAGATGGTTCGGCTGCTCAGCCGGCTCTCAGAGGCGGAATCGCCCTCCCTCGATGCGGCATCGCAGGCAGGTCCCCAGGCGATTCTCCGCCTGGAGTTGGAGCGTCTCGGTTTCGTGGTACGCACCATTCCGGGGGTGGAGTCCGGTGGGCAGCTGCTGGCGATACCGCACGGCCGACCCAAGAACCGCTCCAGCCAGCTTCTGGTCGGACACTGTGACACGGTCTGGGAGACCGGCACTCTCGACACCATGCCCGTGATCGAGAAGGGCGGCCGGCTGTACGGACCCGGCACGTACGACATGAAGGGCGGGCTCGTGAACATCCTGTTCGCTCTTCGGGCCCTTCAGACACTGGGGCTCCAGCCCGAGGTGACGCCGATCGTCCTGGTCAACTCGGACGAGGAGATCGGCAGTTGCGACTCGATGAGGCACATCAAGCGGCTCGCGAAGGTCTCGGAGCGGGTGTTCGTGCTGGAGCCGGCTCTCGGGCCGGCCGGGAAGCTCAAGACCGCGCGCAAAGGCAATGGCTTCTTCGAGATCCGGGTGCTGGGGCGGGCGGCCCACGCCGGGTTGGAGCCCGAGCGGGGGGCCAGTGCGATCCTGGAGCTGTCGATGGTCATCCAGCGGCTCTTCGCCCTCAACGACGCGGAACGTGGGATCACGGTCAACGTCGGGACGATCGACGGGGGCCTTCGCACCAACATCGTGGCCCCGGAGAGTCGGGCCACGGTGGACATCCGGGTCCTCACGATCGCCGACGCTCGCCGAATCGAGGCCGAGGTGTTATCGCTCGAGGCCACCACGCCGGGAACTGAGTTGGTCATCACGGGGACCATGAACCGGCCTCCCATGGAACGGACGCCCGGAAACCAGCACCTGTGGGAACTGGCGGAGGCGGCGGGCAGGAGACTGGGCCTCCACCTTCAGCAGGGAACATCGGGCGGGGGATCCGATGGCAACGTCACGAGCCTGTTCACCCCGACCCTCGACGGACTCGGCCCGATGGGCGATGGCGCTCACGCGTCCCATGAGCATGTCGTGGTGCGAAGCCTGCCTGAGCGGGCCGCTCTCCTGGCCATGCTCCTCCTCGAGCCATCCATGGCCGAGGTGGCGAGGGCCAACCACGGAAACCCTGCCAGAGACGAAGCGGAAGCGCTGCTCAAGGGCGCGAATTCGCACGCCCACCAGACGCCCAGGGCCTAACAGCGCCCCAGTTCATCGTCACCGCATCGGCCCGCCGACGCCCCGAGGGTATTAGCGATCGGCCCCGCAGGGATTCGAAGCGCAGGGGTTCATTCCCGAGGCTGCACACGGGTTCGCCGCGCATGGGTTGGCGGCACACGGGTTCGCCGCACACGGGTTGGCGGCACACGGGTTCATCTCGCCCGCTTGCGAGGCATCGAAACCTGCCTGAAGCTGCTCGACGCGTGCCGTCAGCGCTGCCAGTTCCACCGAGCCGTAGTCGAGGGGTGCCGCGGTCATCGGGATCGCCATGCACAGCTGGACCATTTCGGCCGCGCTCACCTGGTCGAGGCCGGCGCGGTCCATCGCCATGGCCACCGGGTGGGGGTAGGGTTCCGCGAACGAGGCGTTCATCATGGCCGTACCGTCTCCACTGTGGCAGGTGCTGCACGAGGTCGCGCCTGTACCGCTGAGGGACTGGTCACTCCACAGCTCCGTTCCCCGGGCGGCGAGCTCGTCCCGGGACATGCCGTGGTCGTTGAGCTGCCGGTCTCCTTGCCGGATGGCATCCACCGGAAGGCCCATGCCCGCACACGGATTCGCGGCGCAGGGATTGGCCGCGCACGGGTTTGCCGACGCCATCTCGGCCTCGGCGCCTGCATCTTCTCCACCGCATGCGGCCAGGGCAAACACGGCCATCGGGGCCAGCCAGCTCAGACGCCTCATTTCACTCTCCTTCTCTCTGTCAGTCTCTTGGTTGCCCCCGCCTCGGTCGGGGCCATCGACTGTGGGAACCGCCGAATTCGTTCGGCGGTTCCCGCCTGGACGTTCCCTGCCCGTCGAGCCGACGCTATTCTGGTAGCAGGAATCGAGATGACACTGGACAGGGAGTTTTTCGAAGGTGCGAGGGATACGGGTAGCGCGGAGGCACCACCGACGCCAGGAACTGGCCAACACGGTAACCCACGGGTTCGGCACGCTGTGCGGCGTCGCAGCAACGGGAGTCCTGGTCACGCTCGCGGCAATCAAGGGCGACGTATTCCACATCGTCGGGGCGGCCGTCTTCGGGGCCACCCTCGTGCTACTCTACTCTGCCTCGACCCTCTATCACGCGGTCCCCAAGCGAAGCACAAAGGCGCGTCTGCGAGTCCTGGATCACTCGGCGATCTACCTTCTGATTGCCGGCACCTACACACCCTTCACGCTGGCGGGGGTAAGAGGAGGCTGGGGCTGGGCTCTGTTCGGCGTAATCTGGGGCCTGGC
>JAMJQV010000241.1 GCA_023554435.1 Gemmatimonadota bacterium
AGCATGGTGTCGGAGGGAAGGTCTTCCAATCGGGCTACCGTTCGGAAGTCGCTCATCGGCCTTGGATCTTCGCTTCGATCGACCCGCGGATTCGTGAACGAACGCCTTCGCCCGGCACTCGTCCGAGCACCTCGTCGAAGAACCCGAACACGAGCAGGCGCTCGGCCTGCTCCCGGTCCAGCCCGCGGCTCATCAGGTAGAACAGCATGGAGTCGTCCACCTGCCCTACCGTGGCGCCGTGCGAGCACCGGACATCGTCCGCGCCGATCTCCAGGTTGGGAAGTGCCACGGCACTCGCGTCCGGGCTGAGCAGCAGGTTGCGGTTGGTCTGGTACGCGTCCGTGAGCTGTGCGCCTTCCGCGACCTTGATCAGGCCCCGGAACACGCTGTTCGAATTGGCCGTGAGAGCTCCCTTGTAGAGCAGGTCACTGTGGGCGCTCGGAGCCTCGTGGTGCTGCAGGGTGTGGTGATCGAAGTGCTGATCCCGATCGCCGAACCACAATGCCAGCATCTCGCTGCGCGCGCCCTCGCCCTCCAGGTGACTGGTTACATCGGCCCGGGCCAGGTCGGCTCCGAGGGTAACGTTGAAACCATTCAGGGTGGAGTCCCTGCCGGTGTTCGAGTGCTGCATGCTGAAGTGCTGCACCCCGCGCCCGTACTGCTGCAGGGCCAGGTAGCTGACCGTGGCACCCTCGGCTCCGAAGATCTCGACCCCGTTCAGGCTCAGAGCTTCCTGTTCCAGGTCGGGCGAGACGTACTCGTCGATGCAGGTCACGCTGGAGCCCGCCTCGGCGATGATCAGGGAATGCGTGGACAGAACGCCGCCCTCTTCGTCCAGGTATCGGAAGGTGTGAATGGGCCTTTCGACCTGCACGCCAGCCGGCACGTACAGCAGGTAGCCGCCGGATAGCACCGCGGCGTGAAGCCCCCACAGCTTCTGTTCCATGGGGGCGACATCACTCTGGAACAGGTACTTCTCCAGGATCTCCGGATGCTCTTCGGCCGCCTCGAGCAGGGGCGCGTAGATCACGCCCTTCGCCTGCAGCGTCTCGTCCAGGCGCAGGTGCTCGACGCAGCCATTGTGCCGGGCCAGCACACCGGCTCGCTCGCGATCGCTGGCCAACGCCGCGCGCACAGGCGCCGGCAGGTCGCTGATCGACTTCACCCGCTCGCCCTCGCAGGTCACGGGCGAAAACGACTCCGGGTCGAAGTTCGAGAGGTCCGTGTACCGCCATTCCTCGCTCTTACGAGTGGGCATGGGCGTTTCGACGAACGTCTTCCATCCCTCGCGGCGCAGGCGCGAGAGCAGCGTGGGCTCATGTACGGCCCGGACGTAACTCGCGAGGCCGCGGGCGATCGAGTCGGCCGCGGACTGCGTTGTATCCGTGCTCATGTCGCGGGTCACCGTTCCTTCGGCCAACGTCAGTCCTCCTTACCTCGGAGACCGGCCGCGTGACGCGTCCGGCCCCGGAATCTATCGATCGTGGGGGCGCCCGGCCTCAGCCGACACTGCCCTCCATTTCGAGCTCGATCAGACGATTGAGTTCGATCGCGTACTCGAGCGGAAGCTCCTTGGCGATCGGCTCGATGAACCCTCGCACCACCATGGTCATGGCCTCTTCCATCGAGAGCCCGCGGCTCATCAGGTAGAACAGCTGTTCCTCGCCCACCTTGGAGACCGAGGCCTCGTGTCCGATCGACGAGATGTTCTCGTCGATCTCGATGTACGGATAGGTATCCGTACGCGACGTCTCGTCCAGCAGCAGGGCGTCGCACTCCACGTTGGACTTCGCCCCGACAGCGCCCTCGTACACCTTGCACAGGCCACGATACGACGAGCGTCCGGTGCCCTTGGAGATCGACTTCGAGACGATCTGCGACGTGGTGCCCGGTGCCGCGTGCACGACCTTGCCACCCGTGTCCTGGTGCTGGCCGTCGCTGGCGTACGCGATGGACAGGATCTCCCCGTGCGCTCCTTCACCCACCAGGTAACACGAGGGGTACTTCATCGTGAGCTTGGAGCCGAGGTTGCCGTCCACCCACTCCATGTTCGCGTTCTCGTGCACCATCGCCCGCTGGGTGACGAGGTTGTACATGTTGTGAGACCAGTTCTGGATCGTGGTATACCGGAAGCGCGCTCCCGGCTTCACGATGATCTCGATCACACCGGAGTGAAACGAGTCGGTCGTATAGCTGGGCGCCGTACAGCCCTCGATGTAGTGAGCCTGGGCATCGTCTTCGACGATGATCAGGGTGCGCTCGAACTGCCCCATCTGCTCTGAGTTCACCCGGAAGTAGGCCTGCAGCGGGATGTCAACCTTCACGCCCTTCGGGATGTAGACGAACGACCCACCGGACCACACCGCCGAATTCAGCGCCGCATACTTGTTGTCCTGCGGCGGGACGATGGTGGCGAAGTGCTCGCGGAAGAGCTCGGG
>JAMJQV010000242.1 GCA_023554435.1 Gemmatimonadota bacterium
TCTACGGCGCCGGCCTCCAGGTCGCATTGGCGTTCAAGACCCCTCCGCCATCAGTCACCAGGAACATCAGCGAACTGTCCAGGGGGTCCAGAATGGCTATTCCTCCCACGCCCCGAGTGAACAGAATCCTGTCATCGGGCAGCCACTCGGGGTTGATGTCGGCTCCGGAGGCGGCGTAGACCTCCACCGGATCGGATCCGTCGGAGTCCATGATCCATATGTCGTAGCCAGTGCTCTCACTTCGGTTCAGGCGGCGAAACACCATCTGTGAGCCGTCTGGCGACCACGATGGCTCGCGATCCGCACGCATCGCGTTGTCCGTAATGTTCACCCGACCGCCGCCACTCGAACTCAGAGTGAAGATGTCGGTCTGGTTTTGGGTTACGAGGTCGTCGACGGCGATTCTGGTGCCGTCGGGCGACCAGGCCGGCGCGGTACCGTCTCCGATGAACGTCCGGCCCACCGCGCCGTCCGGCTCGAACACGAATGTGCGAGTGCCGTTGTCATACGCGATCCGGCTGCCGTCCGGGGACCAATCCGGATTCGTCCCTTCCTCGAACGACCGCAGTTCCTTGCCGTCGGCGCTCATCACGTGAATCACACCGTCCCGGCTGAACGCGAGCCGCGTGCCGTCCGGCGACCAGTCGGGACTCCAGTCGGCGGCCGGGTGGAACGTCAACTGCACGGGTTCGGTCTCGCCGTCGACAAGACCGGCGAGGTTGACCACGGGAGGATCCGCCGTGAACTGACCGCGTTTGAACGCAACATAGACCTCTTCGGGTATGCCCAGGCACTCCACCCCGAGCGGCACGTCGACCACGGTGCCGGCTACCACGGTAACCGGGATGGGATACTCATAGAACTCGTGACACGTATCACTCTGCCCGGTCAATTCCACCGTATGAGGGCCCGGCTCGAGATCCTCGATCGTCAATGACGCGTTGGGGCCGATGGGCCCCAGATCGTCGCCATCCAGAAATGCCGAGTAGCCGTCCGGGTCGAGGTTGCGTCCGACGGTGGTCGTGACGAGCCTCAGGCCTCCCGTCGTAGGCGCCTGAACCGTGACCGAGGCGGATCCGACGACTCCCGCGGTCGTGGCCGTCACCGTGGCCGCCCCGTTGCCGATGGCGGTCACGAGTCCCGCCGCGTTCACCGTTGCGATGCCCACGTCGGACGAAGCCCACGTGAACGTCTCGCCGGCAAGAGCATTGCCGCGACTGTCCCGGGCGGCTGCGGTCACCCGCACGGTGTCGCCCAGCAGGAGAAGAGAGACGTTTGCCGGCGTCACGCTGACGGTCGCGACGGATGCATCGGGACCATCCGACGACGGTCCCGCCGGGTCGCCACCGCACGAGAGACAGCCGACCAGCGCCAGGACCAGGGATAGGCGTGCGCTTCCGTGCCCGGACAACGAGTTTCCCGTCATGGTACTATCTCCTCATGCGAGGGATTGCCGTCTCATCAGCCGCACCGACCATTGGGTCGGAGCACCGGATGAAAGGGAACCACACCAGTCCAGCCAAGATCAGTGTCCGCAACTTGTCGGCGGGCTGTCACGCGCCTCTCACGTGCCGCGTGAGGATGGCAACCGGTTCGGTCAGTGCGGGCGGCACGACTGGTAGCTCACCGCCTCCTCCCCCATACTCCCTGCCATGAGCCACAAACCCCATCCCGTCCGCGGCCGCATCAACTCCTGGTTCCTGGCGGCGGCCGAGAAACCGATGCACAGGGAGTACGGTGAACGGAAGCTGCGGATCTTCGGCGAGCTTCCGGCGACCATCGTGGAGCTCGGGCCCGGCTCCGGAGCCAACTTCCGGTACTATCCGCAAGGCACCCGCGTCATCGCCGTCGAGCCGAATCCGATGATGCTGAAGCGCATGTACGCGCAGGCTTCCCGCCACGGAGTCGAGATCGATCTGCGACACGCGGGAGCCGAGGGCATGGAGGTGGAGTCCGAGAGCGCGGACCTGGTGGTCTCGACCTTGGTCCTGTGCAGCGTCCGCGACCCGGACCAGGTCCTGTCCGAGGTCCGCCGTGTGCTTCGGCCCGGCGGTCGATTCGCCTTCCTGGAGCACGTCGCCGCCGATCCGGGCACCCGCCTCCGCAAGGTGCAGGAAGCGATCCACGCGCCGTGGCACTGGCTTGGCGAGGGCTGCCACCTGAATCGCGATACGGCGCGCACGATCGAGCGCGCGGGATTCGCCGACCTGGAGCTCGAGCGCTTCGACGGCTCCGGGAACACTCCCTACCGTCCCCACATCTCCGGGTACGCCATCCGCTGACCGCCCCCTCCGCGCCCGGAGGTTGGCACACTGCGCGCGGATCGCCTATCCTCCGATTGTGGATATTCGCACGAAACTCGTCTTCGCCCTCGTCGCGGTCACGCTCGGCAGCATGCTGGCGTTCGCCGCGGTGACGTACCAGAAGGCGGGCGATATGATCGACGATGCGGCGGCGGAGCAGCTGGAGGGCCTGGCGGAGTCGAGTTCCGATGCGCTGAAGAGCATCGTCGACGGGTGGGAGGAGCGAGTCCAGCTGGTAGCCAGCCGGACACAACTGCGCCTCAGCCTGCGCGACTTCAACGCCTCGGGCGATCCCGTGTCCCGCCAGAGAATCCAGCGAATCCTCGACGACGTGACGGGGAGCGTGCAGACGATCGCTGCCCTGGCCACCTATGCCCGCGACGGGCGCCTGGTGGCCCAATCCGGCGATGCGGCGGACTCGATTCTGGCCGTCCTGTACCCCATGTCGAGGGCGGAGTCCACCGAGCGCGTGCGCTTCCTCGGCGTCTCCTTCACGCCGGACGGATACCCCCGGCTGGCCTACGCCACCAGGCTCGCGATCGACGGCGAGCGCGTTGGCTTCCTGTTCGTCCTTTTGAACGGCGAGCGGCTCGGCGACCTGACGGCGGACACCGCGGGCCTGGGGCGAACCGGCGAGTTGATGATCGTGATGCCCGATTCGGAGGGTGCCCGCACGCTCCATCCGGTTCGGGGCAGCGGGCCCGAAATTCACGGCGACGTCCTGCTGGCGGAGGAGCGGGACCCTGCCAGGCTCGCGCTCGAAGGCCGAGAGGGCCTGTTCCAGGAAGGCCTCGTCGACTACAGGGGACAAACCGTCTGGGCCGCGACCCGCTACATTTCCAAGACGGGCTGGGGCCTGGTCGTTAAATTCGACGAAGCCGAGAAACGGGATGTGGTCTACCGGTTTCGTGAGGAGATGGTCTCGCTCGCTCTGACCCTCGCCGGCTTCGGCATCTTCGTGGCCGTGATACTCGGATTTCGTTTCGCGACGCCGATTCACAGCCTTGCCGAGGTGGCGAAACAGATCGGCAAGGGTGACATGAGCGCGCGCGCCACCGTGAAGAGGGAAGACGAGATCGGACTCCTTGCGCGCACCCTCAACCAGATGGCCGACGAGCTGCAGCAACGGGTGACCGAGCTGCACGAGTTCCAGAAGTTCTTCGAGGTTTCGATCAACCTGCTGTGTATCGCGGGAACGGATGGGTACTTCAAGCGCACCAACCCGGCTTTCGAGAGGGCGCTCGGTTGGGACCGCGAGCAACTGCTCGGCCACCCGTTCCTCGAGCTCGTGCACCCCGACGACGTGAAGGCCACGCAGGACGAGATCGACAAGCTGGCTGAGGGGATTCCCACGATCTCGTTCGTGAACCGGTTCCGGTGCGCTGACGGGTCGTGGAAGTGGCTTCGCTGGACCTCCTACCCGGAGCCGGAGAGCGGCCTGCTGTACGCGATCGCGCGTGAGATCGAGGGTCCGCAGGACGCCTGATGGACCCTCTCCTCTTCCTCCAGCTCTTCAGCGGGCTCATCTACCTGCTGTTCGGAGGAGATCTCCTGGTGCGCGGGGCCGTGGCCCTGGCCCGCAAGTTCCACGTTCCTCCGATGATGATCGCTCTCACGATCGTGGCCTTCGGCACGTCACTCCCCGAGCTGGTGGTCGTGGTGCAGGCCACCCTGGCGGGCTATCCGGGACTGGTGTTGGGCAACGTCGTCGGGAGCAACATCGCCAACGTGCTGCTGGTTGCCGGGGCGGCCGCCGTCGTCTCACCTCTGACCTACGGAGAGCATTCGGTACGCCGGGACAGTCTGTTCATGGTCGCAACCAGTGTTCTGGTGGTGTTCCTCTCCTGGAATGGAACCCTGGGCCCGCTGGAGGGCGGGGTCATGTTGGGGGGCCTGGCACTCGTGAACGCGATCACGGCGCGCGAAGCGGCTCGAGCGTTTCGGGATTCGGAGCTCAAGGCCCCCCTCGAGTGGGTGCTCGGACTCCCGACGAACATGTGGGTCATCCTGCTCTTCATCGTCGTGGGAGCGGTCGGCCTTCCGATCGGTGCCAAGATGGTGGTCGACGCTTCCGTCGAGATCGCGGCGGCCCTTGGAGTGAGCGACACCGTCGTCGGCCTGACGGTCCTGGCCATCGGCACGTCTCTCCCGGAACTGGCGACCACGGTTACCGCGGCCGTCCAGAAACGAACCGACGTGGCGATCGGCACGATCGTCGGAAGCAACATGTTCAACATTCTCGCGATCCTGGGCCTGGCGGCTGCGATTTCGCCAGCTCCGATTGCGGTGCCCGGTGGTTTCTTCTCCCTCGACTTCCCGGTCATGCTCGGGGCGGCCCTGGTGATCACCGCGCTAGCCTTGCTGAGGCGTCCGGTGGGCCGGACGTTGGGGGTGACCTTCCTCGTGGCCTACGTGGCGTACCTCCTCCTGCTTGGCCTGCGGACACAGGGGCTGGTCTTCTGATGCACACATCACACCGTACGCAGCTGTTCACGGAGTCCGTGATCCGGGAGATGACTCGGGTCGCCCGGGAGCACGAGGCGATCAACCTGGCGCAGGGTTTTCCCGATTTTCCGGCCCCCGACCTTCTCAAGGAAGCGGCGGCGAGCGCGATCCACTCCGATATCAACCAGTACGCCATCACGTGGGGGGCGAAGCGCCTGCGCGATGCGGTGGCGGTGAAGTACTACGACTGGTACGGAATGGACGTGAATCCGGAGACCGAGGTCACCGTGACGTGCGGGGCCACCGAGGCCATGGTCTCCGTGATGCTGGCGGTGGTGGATCCGGGCGAGGAAGTGATCGTGTTCGAGCCGTTCTACGAGAACTACGACCGGGACACCCTTCTGTGCGGCGCCGAGCCGGTGTACGTGCCGATGTGGGGCAGGGAAGATCTCGACCTGGAGCGGCTCGCGGCCGCGTTCTCCGATCGGACCCGCGCCATCGTCCTCAACACGCCGAACAATCCTACGGGCCGGGTGGCATCGCGCCGGGACCTCGAGGGGATCGCGGCGCTCTGCCGCCAGCACGATGCCTACGCGATCACGGACGAGATCTACGAGCACATCTACTACGAGGGCGAGCACGTTCCCATGGCGACGCAGCCCGGTATGCGGGACCGGACGATCACCATCAGCGGCGCCTCGAAGACGTTCGCGGTGACGGGCTGGCGGGTGGGCACGATCGTGGCCCCGCCCGAGGCGACTGCCGCGATCCGGAAGGTGCACGATTTCCTGACCGTGGGAGCCCCGGCCCCCCTCCAGGAGGCGGTGGCCGTCGCGATGGAGACCCTGGGGCCGGACTACTACGCGGACATGGCGAGGCACTACCAGGCTCGCCGCGACCTCCTGATTTCAGGCCTTCAGGACGCAGGGTTCCGGTGCGATCCGCCCGAGGGCTCATACTACGTGCTGTGTGACTTCAGCGACCTGAGCGATCTCCCCGACGACGAGTTCGCCGTATGGCTCACGGCCGAGCACGGGGTGGCCTCGGTGCCCGGTTCCAGCTTCTTCCTGGACCCCTCGGATGGGCGGCGCCTCGTCCGCTTTGCCTTCTGCAAGACCGAGGAGCTGCTGCTGGAGGCGGTGGAGCGACTGCGGGCCGTCCGGGTATAGGCAAGCGGAGCTTTATCCCCTGACCCGGGCCGTGTTGGCCTGGACGCCGGTCCACGCCGGAAGGAGAAACCGTGGATAGTCGAATGCAGCCCGTCACCGGGATTCTGGAGCTGAACGCGAACCTGTTCCGGCGAGCCCTGGAGGGAATGGACCAGGCCGCTGCCGAGCGGCGTCCCAACGACCACACCAACAGCCTGGCCTACATCGCGTGCCACGCCCTCGACGCCCGGTTCTACCTGATGAAGCTCGCGGGCCACGAGCGGACCAATCCCTGGCAGGCCCTGTTCGATGCGGCGACCGACATCACGACGATGAAGGAGTATCCGCCCCTGTACGAAATCATGGCCGAGTGGGACGAGCTGCACGAGGCGACTCTCGCGTGCCTGGAGGCATTGACCACGGCCGAGCTGGACGCACAATCTCCGGCCAGCTTTCCTACTGAAGACACCTCGATCCTCGGAGCGATCGCCTTCCTGGCCTTCCACGAAGCCTATCACGTGGGACAGATGGGGCTGGTTCGGAAGTACCTGGGCTTCGAGCCCGTGGTGAAGCGCTGAGGCCAGAAGACCGAGGGGCAGTCCCCGCCACCTTGACCACTATATCTAGTGGTCTTACCTTTGAAGTGCCCCAAGATGTTGCGCTTGTTGTGGAAAAAGCCACGTTTTTCGTGGATTGGAAGTGGATAAGGGCGTACCCTCGGTGGATAGTTCCGCCAGGCTGCGCGTGCCCCCATCCCGGGAAACCGGTGCCGGACCGGAAGTTACGCGGCCCCACGCATGATCCGCAGGCGTTTCGAAGCCGCGGACGAACCGATGCGCAGGATCGAGGAGGACGAGGATGCCCAAGCTCCCCAAAGCCGTCGAAGTGGCTGGAGTGACGGCGGCCGGTTCGAGACGGAAGCAGCCCGTGCTGTCCAGGAGATGGCTTCGGGAAGCGGTCGCGGCGAACCGTTCGGCCTTCGAGTTCGAGATGCGGCGCGAGCGTCGCCGCCTGCTCGACTCCCGTTTTGATGCTTTCTGGAAGGAAACCAGCGCCCGCCAAGCGTGAGCGAAGACGTACAGCGAAGCGATGTACCCAAACGTAGGTTGGCCCCGCCCCCGCGCGGGCCAACCGGCGGGCGCGGCCCCCGGAGAGATCCGGGGGTTTTTTTGTGACTGGTTGGCCGAGTGGCGGACCGGTAGCTTAGGCCGCCATGGATATCAGAGAGTCACGACCACCCTGCGCCGTTCCGGAGGCCGGCCTGCTGGCCCGGCGCCGCACGTCCAGCGTGACGGTCGGCGATGTGAAGGTCGGGAGCGAGCACCCGGTGGTGGTGCAGTCGATGACCAACACCGATACGGCCGACGTCGAGGCCACGGTTCGCCAGGTCGCCGAGCTGGCGGAGGCGGGAAGCGAGCTCGTCCGGATCACTGTGAACACTTCCGCCGCGGCGGCCGCCGTTCCCAAGGTCGTGGGCCGGCTCGACTCCATGGGAGTGCGAGTTCCCATCATCGGCGACTTCCATTTCAACGGGCACATCCTACTGCCAGGGCACCCGGAGTGCGCGGCGGCACTCTCCAAGTACCGCATCAATCCAGGCAACGTGGGCACGAAGAAGTGGGACGCTCACTTCGCGACCATCGTCGAGTGCGCCATCGAGCATGGGAAGCCGGTCCGCATCGGCGTCAACTGGGGCTCGCTGGATGCGGCGCTGCTCACCCAGATGATGGATGAGAACGCTGCGCTACCCGAGCCGCTGCCGGCTGATGCCGTGATGATTGCCGCCGTCGTCGAGAGCGCGATGGGTTCGGCCCGTGTGGCCGAGGAGATCGGCCTGGCCCACGATGCCATCATCCTCAGCGCCAAGGTGTCGTCGGTACCCGATCTGCTCCGGGTCTACCGGGCGCTCGCTCCACTGTCGGACTACCCTCTCCACCTGGGGCTCACCGAAGCCGGCATGGCCCGGAAGGGAACGGTGGCCAGCTCCGCCGGGATCGGAATCCTCCTGGCCGAGGGGATCGGCGACACGATTCGGGTTTCGCTCACCCCGGCGCCTGGCGGGGACCGGCGGGAGGAAGTCCTGGTGGCTCGCCAGCTCCTTCAGTCGCTCGGGCTGCGCAGCTTCGAGCCACAGGTCACGGCCTGCCCGGGATGCGGCCGCACCACGAGCACTTTCTTCCAGGAGATGGCGCAGGATATCGAGGGATGGCTTCGCGAGCGTATGCCGGTCTGGAAGGAGAGCCACCCGGGCGTAGAGGAGCTCTCGGTGGCGGTGATGGGCTGCGTGGTGAACGGCCCCGGCGAGTCGCGTCACGCGGACATCGGAATCTCGCTTCCGGGTTCGTTCGAGGAGCCGAGCGCCCCGGTGTACGTGGATGGCGAGCACCACTCGACCCTGCGCGGGGACGACATCGTACCGCAGTTCATCGCCATTCTCGAGAACTACGTCGAACGCCGGTTCGGCTAGCCTCAGTCCTCGAAGACTTCCCGCCCGTCGACGACCTGACGGCGGATTTCCCCCAGCGACACGAGGTGGCGAAGGGCCGCCAGCTTCTCCCGGAGCAGCAACTGGCGCGCCCCCGGTCCGGGGATCGAGCCGTAGACCCGTTCGGTGACCTCCTCCGCGTCGCGTGCTCCCGATCGAACCGCTGTCCGGGTCCGGTCCAGCTGCCTCGAGAGACGCCGGCCCTCGCGGTGGAGCCACGCCTCGGGCTCCCGGATCGCCTCGGTGTGGCCCGTCAACATGATCTCGGGCTGCAGGGCGGCCACACGGTCCAGGGTCTCCAGGTAGGCCCCGAAGGAATCCTCCTCGGGGTCGGCGATCCGCAAGGGGGTTTTCAGGCCGAGCAGGAACTGGTCCCCGGCCAACAAGGTCCGCGACTCAGGCTGCCAGAGCAGGAGATGTCCGGGCGCGTGTCCCTCGCCCAGCACCCACTCCCATCCGGGCATGTCCGGCAGGGAACCGGATGTTCCGGCGACGGTCGCAAACGGCTGGCCGCCGGGGGTCCTCTCGTCGGACTCGTACAGTCTCGCGGCGTCCTCGTGAGCGATCACGGCATCGGGGGCCAGAGCCTCGAGCCCCCCGGCATGATCCAGGTGCGAGTGCGTTAGAACTACCCCGTCCGGCATCTCTCCCGGGCCGAGAGCCTCATCGAGGGCGGCGGCGAGGAACTCCACGGATTCCACTGTCGCTGCGCCCGTATCAACCAGTCGGGTCCCGCCGGAGTCGATCAGGAACACCGCAACCGAGCGTGGCGGCCAGGGGGAGGGAACGACGGCTCGCCGGCAACCGTGTGCCACCGGCTCGAAACCGCCGGGCGACAGGATGGCGCTCACGACGGAACCGGAAGTCCGCCCTCGATCCGGGCAGCCTGCACCGATTCACGCAGGGCCTCGAGTTCGTGCGGCCATTCGAGTGGAGATCCCTCAAGCACGGCTACGGGCTCGACGCCGCGCACGGCGTTCGTCAGGAATGCGCTGCCGGCCCGGACGAGAACCGCCCGGTCGAATTCGGCCTCCCGAATCTCCCAGCCCGCTTCCCGCGCGACGTGGAGGACGACGGAGCGGGTGACTCCCGGGTACAGTGGGAGCGACGCAGAGGGAGTGCACAGCACGCCGTCGTGGATCCAGAACAGGTTCGAGGCTGAAGCTTCGAGCACATGTCCCCCCGCGACTCGCACCGCCTCCTCGGCTCCGCGGCGGGCGGCGGCGCGTGCGCACAGGACGTGCGCGACCGCGCTGCAGCTCTTGACCGACGGGAGAGCCGGAACCGGCGCATCACCCGGCTCCAGTATGGCCAACGTGAGGACCCGCGGGGCTGGCACGGGGTGGATCTCCACGAGCTCCCACGAGTCGTCCGCGGCTCGGCCATAGCCACGACCGCCAGACTCGGCGCTGATCTGCACGCGGACGACGCCGTCCGCCGAGCCGTTCGCA
>JAMJQV010000243.1 GCA_023554435.1 Gemmatimonadota bacterium
GGCGAGGCCCGCGGCCTCGAGGGCTTCAGCATCCTCGGCCCGGTTCTCCTCCTCGTTCAGAAGGACCAGGTCGGGGGCGAGTTCAGCGATGCGCTCGACTTTCGGGGTCTTGGTGCCGCCTACCTTCTCGATCTCCCGCACGCGGTCGGCCGGGTGGACGCAGAACTTCGTGACTCCGACCAGGGAGTCGCCGAGGCCGAGGTCGAACACCAGCTCGGTGAGGCTGGGACACAGGGATACGATGCGCATGCCCTACCCTACCCGACCGATGCGGAACGGGCCAGCACCCCTGAGGCGCCGGCCCGCTGTGCACTGGCCACGTGTTCTCGATCCGCCGGAAGGCACCGGCAGCGGCAGGTCAGTGCGAGCCCGCCCCCACGCCGACCCACGGATCGGGCTGCGGGGTGTCCGCCGTGTGGACCGGCAGCACCGGATAGTCCACTACGGGCTGGTCGCCCGTCAGCGAGTTCAGGAAGCTCACGATCTGGACCAATTCCTCGAGAGTGAAGTCCTTCCCGAGCTGAGCGGCGCCCATCACGGCGACGGACTCGCCGAGTTCCCACACCTTGCCGGTGTGGAAGTAGGGAGCGGTGAGCTCCACGTTCCGCAGCACCGGGACCTTGAACGCGTACTCGTCGGTCGTATCTCCCGTCACGTTGAACCGGCCCCGGTCCTCGGGAGGCAGAAGCTCAACGCCGGGATTCCGGACCGCGCCGAACCGCTGATAGCTGGATCCGCCCAGCAGGATGCCGCCGTGACACGCCGTGCACCCGGAATCCATGAACAGGGCAAGACCCGCCTTCTCATCATCCGTCAGCGCCGCCTCGTCACCACCCATGTACTTGTCGAATGGCGCATTCGGGGTGATGAGGGTCGCCTCGAAGACTTCGATGGCGCGCGCCATGTTCTCGAACGTCACGGGGTCCGCCTCGCCCGGGAACGCTTCCTCGAACATCGCCACGTAGTCGGGGATCGACTGCAGGGTGGCGACGGTGCGCTCGGGCGTGCTGCTCATCTCGACCGCGGCCTGTACCGGACCCTGTGCCTGCTCCATCAGGTCGGCGGCCCGACCGTCCCAGAACTGGGCCAGATTATATACCGAGTTGAGCACCGTGGGGGCGTTGCGGGGCCCGGCCTGCCAGCCGTGTCCGATGGAGGTCTCCATCAGGTCCACGCCGCCGAGTCCCAGGTTGTGGCACGTGTTGCAGCTGATCAGCCAGCTCTGTGAGAGGCGTGGCTCGAAGTACAGCTTCTTGCCGAGCTCCACCTTCACCTCGGTGATCGGGTTGTCCTCGAGCTCGGGCGGAGTGTCGGGAACTACTTCGAACAGGGCCTGCGCGCGCTGCATGAGCGGGCTCGCGGGCTCGGCCGGGGCAGCGGTCTCGGTGTCCGAAGTGGCTTCGGTGGCCGTGTCACCGGCCGGCGTGCATGCCCACCCCAGGGCCGCCGCGGGAACGAGGATGGCCAGGAATCGCGGTTTCACGGTATCCCCCTGTGTTGCGTCCGTTTCTTGCTTCGAGTGCGAAAGTCGGTCTGCCAAAGCGTTACAGCATCCGTGCCACGCCCTCGTGGGGCTCGATTGGCGCCCTGTGCGCCTCTACAACAGCTTAGCGGGACGCGAATTCGGGAGCATTGGGACGCCCGTACCCCACCTCGTCGGGGTGCGCGGCCCGGAAACGGCGGGCGTTTTCGGTCCGAGTGCGTCACATCGTCCCGCGTAGATCGAAGACCTGCAGGAGGCTGCGTGTACATTAAGCAGACGCCAGACACGAGGAATGGCAAATGCTGATGTACTCGACGTGCATATTCTGTAACCAGTCGCTCGGCACCAACGAAGCGATCGAGATATTCCCGATCGGGAGGCGCATCTCGTTCGACGCGGCCATGGGCCGCCTGTGGGTCATCTGCCGCAAGTGCGAGCGCTGGAACCTCTCGCCCCTCGAGATCCGATGGGAAGTCATCGAGGAGTGCGAGCGGCTGTTCCGCGACACCCGTCTCCGGGTCACGACCGACAACATCGGGATGGCCAAGTTGCCGGAGGGACTCGAGCTCGTGCGGCTCGGCAAGCCCATGCGTGATGAGTTCGCCGCCTGGCGCTACGGGGACCAGTTCGGCCGACGCCGGCAGCGCTCGATCGCCTACACGGCGGCGGGAGCGGGGGCGGTCGGGCTCGTCCTGGTGGGGGGAGCCGTAATCGGGGTCTCGATGGGCGGCGCCTGGTACGGGTATTCGCAGATCATCAGAGGGATCATGAACGAGCGAATCGCCTCGCGCCTCCGTCACCCGGATACCGACGAGAAGATCAAGGTGCAACTCAAGCACCTCGAGAAGTCACGTTTCGTCCCCACGGGCGTTCCCGGCGAATGGGAACTCCACGTCCAGTATGCCCGCGGCTGGAGCAGCGGCCTGAGCACGGGCGGGGGAGAGACGCTCGTGTACCAGGGCGAAGACGCGATGGAAGTCGCCGGGAAGCTGATGGCCCGCGCAAATCGGTCGGGGGGCAACAAGAAGACGATCGGTGACGCCGTGAAGCGCATCGAGACCGTCGGAGACCCCGAGTCGTTCCTGGACGAGGCGGTACGGGAATCCGAGCGCCTGCGTCGCGAGAAGGCGGGCGACAACCCGAAGAAGCTGGCCAAGGCCACGGCCGGGTCCCTGGCGAAATTGCCCAAGGACATCAGGCTCGCGATCGAGATGGCCACGCACGAGGAATCGGAGCGCCGGGCCATGGAAGGCGAACTGGAGGTCCTCGAGTCGGCCTGGAAACGCGCCGAGGAGATCGCCGGGATCGCGGACAGCCTTCTGCTGCCCACCGAAGTGGACGAATTCGTCGCTTCCGAGAAGGAGCGAGTGTCCTCCGAGCCGAAGATCATCATTCCCGCGGGCGCCGGGATCTCGGCGCCGGGCGAGAGCGTTCGGGAGCCGGAGCCGGAGGACGACGGGGGAACGGGCGTTTGAGCCAGGTCGAGATCGACGGCAGAATCGTCGGAGGCGCCGGTGTCGGCCCCTGCCGCGAGCGAAGCCCCGCACGTGTGAACTGAGAAAGATGTACCTTCTCGAGACCGCGCGAGGACTTGGGCTCGGCCGTCAAATGCTCGAGACGTGTCTCGCGGTCGCGCGCCAGCTGGGCTACCGGGAGTGCTACCTGGAGACACTGGCGCAGATGGATCGAGCGCGAGACCTTTACGAGCGATTCGGCTTCCTCCCCCTGGAGGCACCCATGGGTGACACCGGACATTTCGGCTGTAACCGGTGGTACGCGCTGAGCCTGTGAGACAAGCACGCAGGGAAGACGACCCCGGGATGACGGCGGCACTTCTCGAGCTGGGCTTCGAGCCCGCCCGTCCCAAGCCCGAGCATCTCGAAGACACGGTCCTCCCCTCCGGCGAACACAAACTGGTCATGGACCGACGGGCGATGAGCACCCGGGTGTCCGTCGCGGCGATCCATCATTCCCGGCACCTGCTGGAGGATGCGGCAGGCCGGGCCTTTGAAGAGATGGATCGGCTGATCGGGCTCCTGAACCGATTCGACTCGAGTTCGGCCGTGAGCGTACTCAACAGCGAGGGACGGCTCTCCGGCCCTCCCCCCGAGCTGGTGGCCCTGCTCGAGCGGTCCGCCACGGTCTTCGAGGCTTCGGGCGGAGCGTTCGATGTGACCGTTCAGCCCCTCGTGGATCTCCTGCATGAATCCCCATCCCTGGCCGACGGTGAGCTGGTGGACTCGGTTGCCTGGCGGGAAGCTCTCGAGAGGGTCGGTGCGGACGCCGTCAGAGTCTCCGTGGGCCACGTGTCGCTGGACCGGGACGGAATGGGCGTCACGCTGGACGGCATCGCCAAGGGCTACATCGTGGACGCGATGGCCGCGGTCCTCGAGGCACACGGCATCGACCGGTTTCTGATCGACGCGGGAGGCGACATCCGGACGTCCGGTCTGCGCGAGGACGGCGAGGGCTGGATGATCGCGGTCCGCGACCCCCGTCACGGGGGCATCCTGCCCGCGCAACTCAGGCTCGCGGACGGAGCCGTCGCCACATCCGGCGGATACGAGGCACGCTACGACCCGGACGGATCCTGGCACCACATCGTGAGTTCGGGCTCGGGTCGATCTCCGACCGACGCGCTGAGCGTCACGGTAGCAGGGCCGAACGTCTACGCTTCCGACGCGCTGGCCACGGCCGCGCTGTTGATGTCCCCGCGGGAGGGAGTGCGTTTCATCGATTCCCTTCCCGGATTCGAGTGCATGGTGATCGATGCCGGGGGGCGCGCGGCGCTCTCGTCCGGCTGGACCAAATTGACCATCACTTCCCACGAGGAAGGTGTGAGATGAGATCGGATTACTCGCGGCTCCAGGTGACTGCCCTGGTGGCCCTGCGCTTCGCCATCGGGTGGCACTTCTTCTACGAGGGCGTGTCCAAGGCCGCGAACGCGTATTGGACATCCGCGGGCTACCTGGACCAGTCGCAGGGCTTCCTGGCAGAGTGGTTCGGCAACATGGCGTCCAACCCGAGCACTCTGGCCCTGGTGGACTTCCTGAACGTCTGGGGACTCATCCTGGTCGGCCTCGGCCTGATGCTCGGCGGCCTCACCCGAACCGCCACCTTCTTCGGAATCGTCATGCTGGCGCTCTATTACCTGGCGACGCCCCCCTGGCCCGGGTTCGTCTATTCGATCCCGGCCGAGGGCGCCTACATGATCATCAACAAGACCTTGATCGAGCTGTGCGCGTTGTTCGTGACCCTGCTCTTCCCGACGGGGCACATCATCGGCCTGGATCGCCTTGTGCGCCTGGCCCGCAATCGCGGGTCGGCTCAGGACACCCAGGCGTGACGCCCACTCGGAATCGCACGGAGGACGAACGATGAGTGACGAGATTCGAAACGGCGACGACGAGCTCCTCGACGACGCCAACGTACCTGTGGAAGATCAGCCGGTGGATCAGCCGCTCGACGAGGCGGTCGATGCCGGGGAGCCGGAGTACACGGACCCCGGCGAGCGCGACGAACCGCCCGCCGACGAGCCCCCGGCTGCGGAGCCGCCAACGGCCGCTCCGGAACCGGCGGCAGGCTCCGGCGGCATGGGACGCCGTGACGTCCTCAAGGCCCTGGCCACGGTTCCCGTGCTCGGGGCGTTGGGCTACACGGCCCTGCACCGGAAGGGGCTGGCCAAGGAAGAGCGCGCGCGCCTGCTGGCCGAACTGGGAATCGAGGACGAGGGCGCGGCCGTGTTCTCCGAGCTCGAGACCATGACCCACCCCGACACGATCCGGATCGGAATCGTCGGGTACGGTGGCGAGGGTGCTTCCCTCGTTCGCAGCCTCGGTTTCGCCCACCCCGACTGGATCCAGGCGCGCCGCGAGGCCAGGATCGAGAACCCGCGCGACACGTGGCTCGACGAGTGGCTGGAGCAGGAGAACCTGAACCTCGAACTCACGGCGGTGTGCGACGTGTTCGACGTGCGGGCCGAGGCGGCGATCGCTGCGTCGACTCAGCCGATCCGACCGGGCGGTGACACGCGCCAGCTGAAGCCGGCCAAGCGCTACCGTCACTACGAGGAGCTCTGCAACGCCCCCGACGTCGACGCCGTCATCATCGCCACGCCGGACCACTGGCACTCGCGGATTACGGTAGCCGCCGCGCAGGCCGGCAAGCACGTGTACTGTGAGAAGTGCATGACCCGCACCGAAGAAGAGGTGTGGCCGATGGCGGACGCGGTGAAGAGTTCCGGAATCGTGTTCCAGCTCGGACACCAGAACCGCCAGATGGAGAGTCACGAGAAGGCCCGCGAGGTGATCAAGAAGGGCATCCTCGGACCCATCACCCTCGTCGAGACGACCACCAACCGAAACGATCCGTGGGGCGCGTGGGTGTGGGACATCCACGAGCAGGGAAACCCGCGCACGATCGACTGGGAGCTGTTCCAGGAAGCCGCCGCGAACAAGGTGCCGTTCAGCCTGGAGCGGTTCTTCCGCTGGCGCTGCTGGTACGACTACGGAACCGGGCTATCGGGCGATCTGCTGTCGCACGAGTACGACGCGATCAACCAGATCCTGGACCTCGGGATCCCTCACTCGGCCACCGCGTCGGGCGGCATCTATTTCTTCAAGGATGGCCGCGACGTACCCGACGTGTGGCAGGCGGTGATGGAGTATCCGGACCGCGATATGACCCTCGTCTACAGCTCGACGCTGGCCAACGGACGCGATCGCGGGATCGTGATGATGGGCCATGACGCCTCGATGGAAGTCGGCACACGGCTCAAGGTCACGGCGGACGGCTCGTCCACCCGGTACAAGGACATGCTCGAAGATGGGACGGTGAAGAGGGATCGCCCGATGCTCACCTACCAGAGCGGATTCAAGGGCGTGGACGCGGTCACGACGCCGACGCAGGAGTACTTCGCGAGCCGCGGGCTCCTGTTCACGTACAGGGGCGGAAAGCGCGTCAGCACCTACTACCTGCATCTGCGCGAGTGGTTGAACGCGATCCGCTACGGTGGTGACACCAGCTGCAACATCGACCGCGGGATCGAGGAAGCCATCACCTGCCACATGGCCACCAAGTCGTACCTGGAAGGCCGGCGGGTGACGTGGGATCCGTTCCAGCGCAAGATCGTCTGAGCGCCGCATGAGCCAGACATCTTCACTTCCGTCGGCCGGAACGGCCGGCGGCGGGGCCAGGGGCCGCAAGATCCAGCTCGGCGCGATGATGTTCCTGCAGTACGCCATCTGGGGCGCGTGGGCCCCGGTACTCGCGTCGCACCTGTTCGACAACCTCGGTTTCAGCGGCGTTCAGGCAGGTTGGATCTTCGCCCTTCTGCCGCTGGCGACGATCATCGCCCCGATCGTCGGCGGACAGGTGGCCGACCGGTACTTCTCGACAGAGAGGGTGATCGGGTTCCTGGCCTTCACGGGCGGCGCGCTCATGATCGTCGTCGCCCGGACGACGAACTTTGACGCGATGTTCGTGCTGATGCTGGTGTACTGCCTCCTGTACGCACCGACGCTGGCCCTGACGAACTCCATCGCCATGGCGAACATGGACGACTCCGAGAAGGAATTCGGAGCCATCCGGGTGTGGGGGACCCTGGGCTGGATCGCCGCCGGCTGGATGCTCACCGGGTGGCGCTGGTTCGGCGAGATTGACGTGCTGCCGGCCATGCAGGGCGACATGCTGTTCCTGGCCGGAATCCTGTCGATCGTGATGGGCCTGCAGTCCTTCCTGCTGCCGCACACGCCGCCCCAGAGGGAAGGCGTGAGCCCCTGGGCATTCCTCGAGTCGGTGAAGATGCTGAAGGCGAAGGACTTCGCCGTCTTCGTCGGGATCACGTTCGTGGTCGCCACCGAGCTCGAGTTCTACTACATCCTCACGGCGCCGTTTCTGCAGTCCGCGGCCATCGGGATATCGGAGACGAACATTCCGGCCGTGATGACGATCGCGCAGTTCGCCGAGATCTTCGTGATGGCGTTCATGCTGTCGTGGGCGCTGAAGAAGTACGGCATGCGCAAGACGCTGGCGATCGGAGTGATCGCGTGGCCGATCCGGTACATCATCTTCGCGATCGGCAGCCCGGCCTGGCTGGTCATCGCGTCGCTGATGCTGCACGGCTTCTGCTACGTGTTCTTCTTCGTCGCCGCCTTCATCTACGTGGACAAGGTGGCGCCCCCGGACATCCGGGCCTCGGCCCAGAGCCTGATCGCCATCATCGCGCTCGGCATGGGGCGGTTCCTCGGCAGCCTGTTCGCGGGCGGCGTGCGTGACTGGTTCACCGTAGACGGCGTCACGAACTGGACGCACGTATTCCTGGTGCCCTGCGCGCTGACCATCGTCTGCGCCGTGGCGTTCCTGTTGTTCTTCCGTGAGGAATCGGGCCCGGCACCGGGCGAGGCCTGAACGAGAAAGCGAGTTGTGTCGAATGAGTCGAGATAGACTGGGGGTCGGATTCGTCGGCGCCGGCTTCAACGCGCAGTTCCACATTCGTTCCTGGGTAGGGGTTCGGGGCGCCGATGTCCTGGGCATCGTCTCCAGGGACCGGGCGGAAGACGCCGCGGCCCTGGCTCGGTCGCTCGGAGTCGGCGAAGCGCAGGCCTACGATACGATCACCGACATGGTAGCCGACCCGGCGATCGATGCGATCTGGATCTGCGCCCCGAATTTTACGCGTCTCGAGGTGATGGAGGAGATCGTCGAGGCCATTGAATCGGGCAAGGGCGAGCTCGTGGGTGTGGCGTGCGAGAAGCCGCTGGGCCGCAACGCCTCCGAGGCCCGGCGCATGCTGGAGCTGGTCGAGCGAGTGGGGCTGCTGCACGGCTACCTGGAGAACCAGCTGTTCACGCCGGGCGTCGTTCGCGGTCACGACATCGTCTGGTCACGCGGGGCGGCGCTGACCGGGCCTCCCTACCTGGCGCGGTCGGCCGAGGAGCACAGCGGACCGCACATGCCATGGTTCTGGGACGGCGAGCTCCAGGGCGGTGGCGTGCTGAACGACATGATGTGCCACTCGGTCGAGGTAGCCCGCTTCCTTCTGACTCCACCCGGGGCGCCGCGCGACGTGCTCACGCCGGTCAAGGTGACGGCGCACACCAACTGCCTGAAGTGGCAGCGTCCGCGCTACGAGGCGCAGCTGGCCGACATGAGTGACGGCAAGCTGGACTACGCCAATCGACCCGCCGAGGACTACGCTCGCGGGGTGGTGGAGTACCGCGCGGCCGACGGCAGCCCCCGCATCGTCGAGGTCAGCACGTCGTGGTGCTACGTGGGCGCCGGACTCCGTCTGAGCATGGAGCTTCTGGGCCCCGAGTACGCGATGGAGATCAACTCGCTCGACCCGGGCCTCAAGGTGTTCCTGAGCCGCGAGGTGGTGGGAGACACCGGCGAGGACCTGGTCGAGAAACAGAACGCCGAGACTGGGGTGATGCCGATCGTGGCGGACGAAGAGTCGGAGTACGGCTACACGGGCGAGAATCGGCACATGGTCGAGGCGTTCCGCGCGGGCCGCATGCCGGACGAGACGTTTGCCGATGGCGTGGCGGTGACCGAGCTCCTCATGGCGGCCTACATGAGCGCTGAACAGGAGCGTACGATTCCCTTCCCGCCGCCCGACCTGGAGACGTTCGTCCCGGCCGTGGCGCGCGGTGAATGGAATCCGGGGAGGGACGGATGAACTGGACCAGGAGGGCAGTGTTCTGGGCGGCCTTGGCCGCTTTGGGACTCGGAGTGATGGTGTACACGCAGAATCCGACCGCCGAGGGCGCAGCCGAGGATGCGACGACAGAGGCACAGGAGGAGGCGACAGTGACGGCGGCACCCCAGGGGCCGGTGGCCCGCATCACGGAAGAGGAACTGGCCGAAGGATTCGTTCCGCTGATCGGTGAATGGGAGAACGGCGGATTCCACAAGCACGGCTGGAACCACTATGGACCCGGGTGGTTCACGCTCGACCACGAGACCGGCATCCTGGCCTCGCACGGCGGCATGGGCCTGATGTGGTACTCCGCCGAGATGCTGGGCGACTTCGTGCTGCGACTCGAGTTCAATACGTCGGTGCCCGACTCCAATTCGGGGATCTTCCTGCGCGTGCCGGAGATGGTCACGAGCGACGAGTACATCTATCACAGCTTCGAGATTCAGATCCACGCCACGGCTCCCGAGGCCATCCACCGCACCGGGGCCGTGTATGACGCCGAGGCCCCGAGCGAGGACCGGGCGAAGGCTCCTGGCGAGTGGAACGACATGGAGATCTCGTTCGTGGGCGACCGGATCACGGTTTCGCTGAACGGGGCGCTGGTGACCGACTGGGTGGCCGAGCCGCGCGGCAAGATCCGCGACTTCGCTTCCCGGGGATACATCGGCCTGCAGAACCACGATTGGGAGACCAGCGTCTACTTCCGGAACATCAGGGTGAAGAAGCTGGACTAGGGGCAGAGGGTCTCAGTCTCCGCTGGCCGCGTCCCGCTCTTCCCGCAGCACCTGCAGTTCGGCCAGCGTCTCGAAGTCTCTGGGACGCCCGGCGGCGCGCTTGGTGCGGATCAGCCATTCAAGATCGAGGCACAGGCAGGGGTGGCCGAACAGCTCGATTTCCAACGTGTGCGGGAGCAGATCTTCGTATTGTCCACCGCCCGTGATCTCACCGAGCAAGTCGATGTAGCCAGCCGCGGTGGTCAGCGTGAAGTTGAGCCCGCGGCGAAGAGTCGCGACGGACCACTCGAAGGGTAGGCCCGGAGCGGCTCCCCGGGGGTACGGTGCGATGGACGCCAGCGAATCCGCGAGACGCTCGAGGTTGCTGTCACTCCGTGCGTAGACTACGTCGATGTCCTGCGTGAGACGTGACGATCCGTGCACCGTGGCCGCCAGGCCGCCGACGATCACGAACTCCACTTTCCCCTTTGCGAGAAGCTCCAGCAGGATCCGGAAGTCGGTCATCGTACGGCGTCTCCCGCTCGCTTCGCCTCAGAGGCCAGTCGCTGAAGAGCCATGAGGTTGTTCACTCTTTCCTGGACTGTCCGTCGCAGGTTCTCGCGCAGCAGAGTGCGATCCACGTCCCCCTTGAACGCCGCGACGACCGCGCCTACCTCGAGAGCTGTCGATTCGATGGCCGCCACGCCACTGTATCGCTCGCGGCGCTCGAGTCTGTCGGCGATCTCCTGGTAGGTCGCGGCATCGTAAACCACGAGCTCGGCCCGGCCGTTGACCGTGAGCACTTCAGGACGACCCGTCTCGCGAAGTCGGCGGATGTGCTCCCGCGTCGCTCTCTGGAAGTCGCTGAGCGAGAAGATGTCGGCCACCCTGAACATTCGATCAACACTCTTCGAGAGATAACAGTTAATTTCTTGCTAATAAAATGTACACGATCCACCAGAGCGTCAAGGTGCCGGCAGCACCCTGCGCACGTGTGACGCCAGGTACGTGGTGCTGAGCGCCCGCCCACCGACGTACGAGACGAACGCCGCCGTGACTCCCACCCACCCCATCCACCAGCCGCCCATTGCAAACAGGATCGCGATCGCGCTCACCTCGATCGCGGTGGCGACGGTGATGGGACGAGTGACCCGCGACTGCATGAGGATGGCCCGCTGGAAGGACAACAGCACGGACAGAGCCGGCAGGATCACCAGGATCCGTGTGGGTGTGATCGCGAACGCCGCCAGCTCCGTCGAAAGGCCCGAGATCGTAATGAACCACACGTCGGCCAGCGGTGTGAACGCCACCGCGGCGAGACCGGCCGTCGCGGCAAGCCCCAGGATTGCCCCGAAACGCGCCAGCTCCGGGAAGTGCTCGTTGTCGCGACCCAGCAAGGCGATCGCCGCGTCCTGGAAGCTGAGGCCCAGGGCCCGGAATATGAACGAGAGGGCATGCACGACCGGGAACACGGCCAGCGATTCGACCGGAGACGCCGCCCGGCCCATGAAGAACGTGAGCATCGGGTGCACCATCAGCCCGATCACGGAAGTGAGAAGCAGCGGGAAGTAGAAGTGGGAGATTCTTCGGTACCCCAGGAGCGGTGCGCTGCCGTCCACTCGATCGGGCCCCGAAAGCAGCTCGCGGATGGCCCCCGATGCCATCCAACGGGCCGCGATCGCTTCGGTCACGACGGCGGCGGAGAGAGACGCGGCGCCCACCCACGCTCCCGGAAAGTCGGTCGCCAGGACCAGGATTACGGCCGTGGCCGACA
>JAMJQV010000244.1 GCA_023554435.1 Gemmatimonadota bacterium
CTGGGACGGTGATCCCGCGCGGATCTCCGGCCGCATTCACCCGCTCGGCATCCAGGTGACGCAGCGCAGCCTGGCCTGGAACTATCCGGCCGGTAACGAGTCGCTGATCTACTTCATCTACAAGTTCGAGAACGTCACGGATTCCGAGGAATTCCGCCGCCTGAACAACACCCAGTTCTTCGGTGGCGATGATGCCCTTCCAGCCAATGGCTACACGATTGGCGAGCTGTACGGAGCCTTCGGAACGGACATGGACATCACGGGGGTCGCTACGGAGAACCTGTCCACCGCGATCCTTCCGTTCGACGTGGGTATCTCGTACCACGGCGGCTTCACCGCGCCCGAGTTCTCGTACCCGCCCGATCTGTTCTTCCCGCCGTTCTTCACGAGCGCTCCGGGAATCGTCGGGGTCAAGTACCTGTTGAGCCCGATCCGTCCCGGCAGTGATCCGCCGGAACAGGTGGGGCTGACGCTTTTCTCGGCGAACCTGAACGCGAGCTTCGGGTTCCCGGATCCGCAGAACGACAAGCAGCTGTGGCGCTACCTGTCGGGCAAGATCAGCCCGGCGCAGGGTGACAACCCCTGCAACGTGGAGCCGGAGGTCGTCACCGCGGATCCTAACGACACCCAGCGTTCCGTGTGCTTCATTTACCAGGAAGCCGCGGACACGCGTTTCTATCAGTCCTCGGGTCCGTTCTCTCTCGGTCCGGACGACGATCCGGCCACCATCGTGGTGGCTTACATCGTGGCGGCCACGGTAGAGACCATGCCGGACGGCAGCCCGAGTGGAATCGTCCAGTCGTCGGACGCGAATGCGAACCTGCCGGGTGATCCGTCGTTCCACCCGGGATTCACGAGCGCTCGTGGCTGCACGCCGGCCGCGGTTGCTTCAAACGACCTCACCGGTTGCACGGACGTTCGGAACCCGAACCCCGTGAAGGCGCTCGAGCGTGGCGCAGGCTGGTTCCAGTACAATGGAGCCGCCCCGGACGGACGCCTGGCGGGCTTCCTGGAGGGACCGGACAACAAGCTCGATCAGTTCTCTGTCGAGGTGGTCCCGAACAGCCTGCTCGGCCGCGCGCTGGTCGCGCAGTCGATCTTCGACAGCAGCTTCCTGCTCGGGTTCGCCCCGGACGCGCCGGCGTTCTACCTGGTGCCGGGTGACGACAACGTCACGATCATTTGGGAAGAAACTCCGACGGAAGTGCTGGGCGACCCGTTCTACCAGGTGGCCAGCGACGAGGCGAGTCCGCTGTTCAACCCGAACTACAGGGAGTTCGACGTTGAGGGCTATCGTGTCTGGCGCGGCACCGACCCCGGTGCGCTGGGGCTGATCGCACAGTTTGACAAGGACAACAGCACGTTCACGGACTACACCTGCGAGACGGTCGCGCCGGACGAGGACGTGGGCACGATTCGCGACGTGGACGGTACTCCGACCGCGGTGGTGGGATACGCCGGTGGCGAGCTCTGTGCTGGTGACTATACGACCGACACAGCCGTCGCTACACGCGCGATCAACAGCAGCATGATCTTCAACAACGGTTCCGACGGCGGCCTGCCGGGAGCCGGCGTGGCGCGCCTGGCGGATCTTTCCGCTCTCGGCACGGGCGTCACGACCGTCATCCTCGACGACGAATCAGGGCCGGGCAGCCCGGCGACGGATACCGGGATTCCGTTCTTCTACGTCGACAACGATGCGGTCAACAACTTCACGTACTTCTATGCCGTCAGTGCCTTCGATGTGAACTCCCAGGCTTCGGGCCCGCATACTCTGCGGTCGGCCAGGGTGCCACAGTCGACGGTGCCGCGGAAGGACGCTCCGAACCTGCAGGGTGCCTCGCTTCAGGTGGCGCTGTCGGGTGACGATGGAGCGGCCCTGAATCCGAGCGATCCGATGCCGACGCTGGATCCGGAAGACGGCACGTTCTCGGGTGTGATGCCACCGACGGACGGGATCGAACTGTCGTTCGCGCCCCTGCTGCCGCGTCTGCTTCCGCAGTTGCAGTTGCAGGTGGTCATCGACTCGATCACCACCGTGTTCGACCCCGCGTCGGACGAAGAGACCCCGACGGCGGACTGTCCGCTGGGCGTGAGCAGCTTCGCGGTGTGCGAGAAGGTGCACATGAGCTACACGGACATCGACGGGAACCCGCAGTCCATTCTCGGTGAGATGAGCGTGCAGTGGTGGGGTGCCTTCGGAACGTCTCCCTCGATTACGGCCAACTGGGTCTCGATCAGCGTTCCGTTCGACCAGGAAGCTCTGGACTCGTTCGGGATCCCCGAGGCTTCCGGCCTGGCCACCGCCTTCGCGACGGCCGTGGAGGCGATGAACTACAGTTCGGCCGAGGGCCCGCAGAACCGTCGTTCCGGCGGCTCGAGCATGGTCTCTCGCCTCCGCCACGGCGGGTCGCGCTGGTTCGATGGAGCCAACGAAACCACTCCGGATCCGACGCGGTACATGCGGGTCGGACACCTGGAGGGCGTGGATACGATCTTCGCACCGGTGTCCTATACACCCTTCAACTCGACCACACCGGGACCGGCCGGGCAGATCGCCTTCGAGAAGCAGTGCCACGACCGCGCCAACGCGCTGTACGGTCGCCAGGCGGACGTGCAGGTCACGTGGGGCGAAGGTGGAGCGGTCACGGTGCGCGACATCACGCATAACGTCGATGTGCTGAACACCGGATTCCCGGACGCCACGTACGGTTTCGTACAGGACGCGAACGGGAACGGAGTGATCGACTGGCAGGACTTCAATGGCATGCTCCGCGTGTGGGACCAGATCAACGATGAGTCGATCTTCGGCGGAGGTGACTGCAACGGGTTTGACGGTGGCGACCTTCAGACGAACATCCCGACGCCGCTGCCGCTGTTGCCCACGGCGACGTTGCAGACCACACACATTGACAACTTCGAGTTTGGTTGGGCCGATCCGGCCAACGGGGCTTCGACCTGGACCGGCACTGGCACGGGTTTCGGCCTGTACGTCAGCGGTCAGCGCTTCATCTTCGAGATGGCGGCTTTGCCGGCGCCGGGAACGGTGTGGACGCTGCGTTCGTACTCCGGCGGTATCTCGTCGGATGCGGGTAGCTTCGATACGGACGATCCGACCGGATACGCGTACAACCCGACGGCCACGAACCGGAGTACGGGACGTCCAATCCTGATCCCCGGCCTCGTGTTCAACTGGCTGGTGGAAGATGCGACGAACTTCGACGGTGCGACGGACCTGACACAGGTCCACACGGTTCCGGATCCGTACCTGGCCACCAGCCAGTACGACCTGAGCCCGTCGACCAAGCAGCTGATGTTCGTGAATCTGCCTCCCGAGGCCACAATCCGTATCTACACGCTGACCGGCGTCCTGATCGACATCGTGAACCACGAAGATGTCACGGGCGGTGGCCGGGCCGTGTGGAACCTGCGAAATCGTAACAACCAGTTTGTTGCGAGCGGCGTGTACTTCTTCCATGTGGTGACGCCGGCAGGCGACACGCACGTGGGCAAGTTCACTGTCGTCAACTTCGCCGGGCAGAATTAGAGAGAACCGGACCCGTGGGGGGGCTCGTCCCCCCCACGGAAATTGACCAGCTCCTTTAGGAGGTTTTCATGCGGCTAATCAGTCGAGCGGTAGCCACCCTGTTCATGGTGGTTGCGCTGCCGGGACTGCTCTGGGCGCAGGATGGGGACAACCCGGTACAGATCGAAAGCGACAACACGGCTTTCGGTGGGTCGTCCGCTGAATTCCTGCAGTTCGGTTCCGGAGCTCGCGGCATGGCTCTCGGCGGCTCGTTTTCAACGATCGTCGATGACGTGAACGCGCTCTACTACAACCCTGCCGGCCTGACGGCGATGCAGGGTCCCGAAGTGGCGCTGACGCTGATGCCCTACTTTGCGGACACTGACTATTACTGGACGGGTCTGGCGTTTCCGTTCTCGGACGGTGACTTCGGGTTGGGGTTCTTCCTGGGTCACTTCGGGTTCGGGAATCAGCCCATCTATACGGAAGCCGATCCCGATGGCCTGTCGGGTGAGACGTATGGTGTGAATGAGACCGTCGCCGGTATCTCGTTTGCCCACGCGTTCATCGATCGGTTCTCGGCCGGGATGACGCTGAAGTTCATCAACGATGACCTCGCTACGGGCGCTCTGGGTGGAGCCTCGGCCACGGCGATGGCTCTCGACTTCGGTGTCAACTTCCACAGCGAACTCGGGAATCGTCCCATTCGCCTGGCGTTCGTCGTTCAGAACCTCGGTGGCTCTCTCTCCCACTCGGGTGAGGCCCTGCGGTTCCGTGACGTGAACTACAGCGAATCGGATCAAACGGTCCCGGACCAGCGGGTCGATCCGCCGCCAGCGATTCTGGTGACGGACGCCTTTCCGCTGCCGCGCCTGTTCCGAGTTGGACTGAACTACGACGTCATTTCGAACGAGTCCACGACTCTGGCGCTGATGACCGAGTTCATTGAGTCCAACAACACGAACGCGGCGTTCGGCTTCGGAAGCGAATTCCGCTGGCAGGGCGTGGATACGCCCGTCGGTGTCGCGCTGCGTGCGTCGTACCAGACGCAGCCGGATGCCAGCGAGAGCTTCTCGACTGGCGCCATCGCGACCAGCAAGGGCACGGACGGCCTGGGCCTGGGCGGCGGACTGTTCTATCGGTTCGCCGGCACGTATCGGCTTCAGTTCGACTACGCCTACAAGAACTACGGTGTGCTTGGAAGCGCCAACGCGTTTTCGGTCACTTTCGGCGTGGACTGAGCGGAGTCGACGACCGAATGTCCGTACGTACTCCTCCGAGGAGTTGGGAGCTTAGAGGCATGAGCACCGCCATCCGGCGAATGGTGGTGCCATGCCTCGTGGTCACGGCTTGGGTGTTGGCGCCCGGGACGCGGGCGGCTTCCGCCTCGACCGTCGTGCAGCAGGAGCAGGCTGCCGGGGGTCTCGAGGTCACGCTCCTACGAACGTGGGCCCCGGAGGATCTCACGGTGGTGGACGGACTGGCGAACGTACCCCTTACCATGTTGGCCGGGGGGACCACGGGCGCATACCGGTTCGAACTATCCGTGTTCGATGCGACGGACACGCAGTTGTACCGAGACAGTTGGGAGAGGCAGGTCAGCCGGCAGGCTGCGGCTTACGTGGAGTCCGGAACTTCCTATCTTCTTGAGCCCTTCCGGTTCGGGGTGAGGCCCGGCGAGTACGAGGTGGAAATCCGCGCGTATCCTACGGATGCGCCGGACCTCGGCGAGCGGGTGCGTCTGTCCCTGGTAGCGTTCGATGGGCGACCCACGGCGTCGGATCTGTTCCTGGCGTCGAGGATCGAGCCCATTACCGAAGGTGCAGGAGGCGGGAGCTGGTCAGTGACCCACGGGGGTTTCGGGATCGCAGCTGCGGCCCGCATGTCGGTTATGCCGACGGAGCCCGACCTCTACTACTATCTCGAGTTGTATGGCCTGGATAGCGAGACAACCCGGGTCAGCATCAATGCCGAGGTCATTTCGGGCGACCGGGTGGTGTACCGGACGCCGGTCAGCGAGCTGGAAGTCGGAACGGGGGGCGTGCCCTTCACAGGTCACATTTCCCTGGCCGGCCTTCCGCCGGGCGACTACCAGCTTGCCATGACCGTAGGAGACGAAACGGAGGGTGAGCGCAGGTCGGGCTCCTTCCAGATGCTGAGTCCGGAGAACGCGGTAGCCGCTGGCACCGCTGCCGGGAGCTACGAGGCGGATTACTTCGCCACGCTCTCGGACGAAGAGCTGGAGCAGACCTTCGGGGGCGTGGCGCTTCTTATCACGAACACGGAGCGCGCGACCTACGAGGCGCTTCCGCCCGATGCAAAGCGGAGGTATCTGACGGAGTTCTTCCAGCGCCAGAATCCGAACCCGGGCTCTGCCGGAAACCTGTTTCTCGAAGATTACCTGTCCCGTATCGCGACGATTCGAGCCCGGTATGACGAGCAAGTGGGTACCGAGGAGCGCATGCCGTGGTACACGGACCGTGGTCGGATATATCTGAAGTATGGCGAGCCGCAGGACCGGGTAGTCAACTACTCGCCGTCTGATCTTGGCGGTCCATCTGGTGTGGGTGGAAGCTACGCAGGGGAACCGCCCTACGAGATCTGGCAGTATCAGACGACGAGCTTCGTATACCTGTTCGTTCAGGACGATCGGTTCAACCACTGGCGGCTGATCTACAGCACCGACCCGGACATCGCGTCGATTGCGGATTGGTACAATCGGTGCGGTCCATCGGCTAAACAGGATCTGCAGACGAACTTCGGAATCAACACCCGGTTTCTGACCGGACTTGAATAACTGATGCCGGCGGAGAACCGCTGTAAACGGTGTCACATCGAGAGAGAGGGTATCATGAGAGTTGGCTTGGTGCGTAATGTAGGGCTCAGCATTACCGCGCTGGCTGTCCTCGCGCTGGGGGGGTGCGATAGCAATCCCCTCGACTTCAACGTCAAGGACACGGTGGGGATCCAGGTGAATCCGTCCGAGATGGTCGTGGCGGCCGGCCGGACGGCTGATCTGGAAAGCCGCGCGGTGAATCAGGGCAACGAGCCCACCTTCGACGCCGTTTCGGCGGCGGTGGATCCGGTGTGCGGACCGGGATCGATCACGGTCGTTCCGGATCCGGAAGCGCTCGAGATCCAGCCTCCGGGGCTGTTCGTGGTCACGGGCGGATCCGTGCTCGGTCAGACCTGCATCGTGTTGACCTCCGGGTCGAATACGGCGCAGGTGGACGTGACCGTCGTGGCGGACGCCATCGAGATCACGGCTCCCGAGGACGGTGTTGAGCTCGAGGCGGGCGACACCGGAACGGTGGTCGCGCAGTTGATCGGTCTGGACGGAGCGGTGGCCGGTCCCTATGCGCCCGAGGATGCGGTGTTCGTTTCGGACGACACCGATGTGCTCAGCTTCACGGATGACATGGGCGCCTTTACCACGGGGACGTCTGGCAGCGCTACGGTTTCGGTTACCTGGTCGGGGCAGGCCGCCAACGGCACATCCGGACTCGGTGTCGTATTGACGGATGAGATCCTGGTCAACGTGCTGGCCGGTGATCCGGTCACGGCCGCGTTCGCGAACCCCATTCTGGGCGCGTTCGAGGTTGGAGCAGTGGATGACTTTGAGGTGTTCGTGTATGACGCGCTGGGGAACATCAACACCAACGCGTCTGAGATCACGGGCGTTACGGTCACCAGCTCCGATGCCTTGATTGCGACGGCAACGGCCGCGCTCGTGCCCGGCGCCACTGCCGAGCTGGTCAACGTGATCGTCACGGTCACCGCGGTCGGCGGTGGAACCGCTACGATCTCTGGCGTCGTCCAGACGACCAACGGAGACCTGCCGTTCACGGCAGACTATCCGGTGGTTGCGCCTTCGATCACGGCGCTGTCGGCAGCGGCCGGCGGCTATGCGGAGACGATCACGATTACGGGTACGGGCCTGTCGGTTCCGGGCCTGAGCACGCTGGTGTTCGTGGACGGCGAGCAGCTTGGCAACTTCACGGTAGATTCCGACACGCAGATCACGGCGCAGATGCCGACCTACACCGTGGCGGGAACGCACAACGTGGTGGTATCGGTAGCTGGCGTCGAGACGATCGAGGACATTACCTGGAATCAGACGAACGCCTGTTACGCGAACGACCTTACCTGGACTCCGGGTCCCCCGCTGTATGGTCCGGTCGTCGATGTGTCGATTCCGCTGCGCTGCAATGGCACGGCGACTGATGCGGACAACTCGAACGCCTGGTTCGTAGCGCCGATCTCGGCGGATGCGCTGGGCGGCGGCGACGATATCAGCGTCAACTACGCACCGACGTGGGGCGCGCCCCTGAAGGATATCGACTGGCTGTACTGCGGTGATGCGGGTGTGGATCCCGGGAATCCGTTTGGTGCCTGCGTGTTCGAGATCGACCAGCCGCCGGCGACGGTGGACCTGGATCTCGGGGTCGGTGACCACGTCTTCCTCGAAGACGACTACGCGTCGTACACCAACGGTGACTTCACCCTTCAGGACTACAC
>JAMJQV010000025.1 GCA_023554435.1 Gemmatimonadota bacterium
AATATCGTCGAATGCACTCGTCAAGTCAATGCGCAGCGTGGCGAAGCGAAAGTGAAGCCCCATAGGTTGTGCCCATGAATGAAACGGGAAGACAGGGCACGGGCGGCCCGGTGGCAAGCCTTCGGGGATTCCTGGCGACCCTGGGGCAGGACTGGCGGTCCATGTGGAATCGACCGGAGGACCGACTGGCGGCGAAGGTCCTGATTGCCTCCGTGCTGCTACTGATCGTGTACGCGCTCTGGGGCCGTCCTTTCTTCATCAACGCCAACCTGCCTGCGGTGGCCGCCTGGCTCGGCCTGAACGCGGATCACGAGTTCTACTCCACGGTGCCCTACATGTACTGGGGCGTGTCGAGTCTCGTGATTCGGATCCTGCTCCCCCTCCTTGTGATCGTCGTGTGGATCGGTGGACGGCCCTCGGACTTCGGGTATCGCCTCCGCGGTGTGACGTCCCATGCGTGGCTGTACCTGCTGATGTTCCTCGTCATGGTCCCCTTGCTGGTCGCCGCGAGCTACATGCCCGCCTTCCAGGCCAAGTACCCGATGTACCAGGGGGCCGCCCGGAACCTGACGCATTTCGGCCTCTGGGAGCTGGCGTACGGAGTCCAGTTCCTGGGAGTGGAGGGCTTCTTCCGCGGTTTCATGACGTTCGGGCTCTACCCCCGCTTCGGGTACCTGAGCCTGTTCATCATGGTGATACCCTACGCGCTGGTGCACGTGGGAAAACCGCCCATCGAGGTGTTCATGGCCGTGCCGGCCGGTCTAATGCTCGGGTACGTCGCCCTGAAGACCCGCAGCTGGGTGTTCGGCGCCATGCTCCATTGGGCCGTGGGCATCACGATGGACTCCCTGGCGATCTGGCACGCGGGCGGCTTCAGACCCTGATGAAGATCGCCCTGTTCGGCCTGCTCGCACTGCTGGGCTACCTGGGCCTGGCGTACGCCCTCCAGCGTTCCGTGCTGTTCCCTCGCCCGCCGAGACCGCAGGTGTCTCCCGCCGATGGACGACCCGATGTGGACGTCGTCTGGCTGGGACCCGATCGCGCGGTCGAGGCGTGGTACCTGACTCCCCTGGGGGCGGGCGACGACCGACCGACCCCGGTCGTGGTGTTCACGCATGGCAACGGCGAACTCATCGACTACTGGCTCGACGAATTCGCCGTGGTACGTGGTTGGGGCCTCGGCGTCCTGCTGGTGGAATACCCGGGCTACGGCAGGTCACGTGGCGATCCATCAGAAGAGTCGATCGCGCAAACCATGGCCGCCGCCTACGACTACCTGGCCTCGCGGCCCGACGTGGACCCCGGACGAATCGTCGCTTACGGCCGGTCCGTCGGTGGCGGAGCGGCCGGTGCGCTCATACGCCAGAGATCCGTCGCCGCACTCGTCCTCGAGTCCTCCTTCACCAGCGTGCGTCGGATGGCCCGCCGACACCTGTTGTTCGGCCCCTTCGTACGGGACCCTTTCGACACACTCGGCGCCGTCGGTGATTTCGATGGACCGGTCCTCGTGATCCACGGGCGCGAGGATCGAATGATACCTGCGGCGCACGGGAAGGAGCTGGCGGCACGGGCCCCGCGTGGAGAGATCGTGTGGCTCGACTGCGGGCACAACGACTGCCCGCGCCCGTGGAAGGAAGTGAGAGGTTTCCTGGAGCGTCAGGGGATACTGGAAGCCGAGTCCGCGTCCGCCGCCACGCCCTGATCCCAGCTGTAGTAGTAGTCGGCGCTGATGGTCCTGACCCGGTAGGTGTCGGTTTCGCCCGAATCGATGGTCCCTGCGATCGCCGTCACGAACACGGCGAGTCGCGCCCCGTCCGACTCACCCCGCAGGGCCAGCAGATCGGCCGGGAGCGCCGTGGTCGACGCCTGGCCGCGGAAGCGATCGATCGCCCGTTCGATGAGCGGCGTCAGAGGCAGCGACAGCAGTTCCGCGTCGTCCCCCAGCATGACGATCGCCAACCGCTCCTCGTCGTACGCGAACCCGACGGAGGACTCCTCGACCCGGACCGTGTCTCCTACACTGCTCCGATCCCGGAGAACGTAATCATAGCCGGAGATCCGCAGCGGTGGCCCGTTCTGCTCGACGAAGAAGTTGAAGCCCTCGCCTTCGCCCGGAGTCCACGAAGCGACGTAGTCGACGCCCAGTTCGGCTGCGATCAGCGCGGCCCTGTCATCGGCATCCCGCGGCTCGGACGGACCGGTCCCGTTCGCGATCGTATCCACCGCGGCCAGCCGACCCTCGGGGAACCAGGCCACGATCGATCCCGTGCCGTGGTATTCAGCCAGGTAGCGCAGCACCGCCCCAATCTCACGCCGGTCTTCGAACGAGACCTCACCCGCGGGCAACCGTACCCGCCCATCGACCAACATGCCGTTTTGCTCGAGGAGGCCCTCCAACCTCGCCGTCTGGCTGCGTTGCGAGACCGCGTACGCGCTCCACGGACCCGCGAACGTGACGATGGCCAGCAGCGCCAGTGTCGACGGAATGACCTTGATGTTGCGGCTGCGGGTAAATGCGTAGAACAGCGAGATGCCGGCGAGCCACAACGAGAGAATGACGAGAAAATAGCGGGGTTCAGTGATCGAGTATTGCTGAATCCGCTTCCATATCGCCAGCAGCAGCATGATGTTGGCCGGGATCAGACCGAAGTAGAACCAGCGGGCGTACGTCCGGACCCACCCATTCTCCTCGCGTTCCTCGATCGGGTACAGAAGCAGGAGTGACAGAATGCCGGCTACCGCTACCGAGGAAACCAGGTAACCGATCCAGCCGCTCGGCCACACGCGCGTGATCAGGATTCGGCCCAGGTAGGCCGTGATGATCAGAAGGTAGACGGTGACCAGCGGGCTCAGGATGTACTGGCCCAGGACCTTGAGTGCCGGCGGGTAATCCGTGCGCCGATCCAGGGCCTCGAGGTCCTCCGGGATGCCCGCGGTGAAGAACCACGTGTTGAACAGGAAGGCGATCACGCACCACAGTCGGAAGTACGTCTCTCCCTCCACGTTGACACCGAGAAGGTTGTCTATGGCCAGGAGGGCGATGGAGAGGCCTACGTACAGTACGAAGGAAAACACGCCGGCGATCAGGAACCGCAGCAACAGGCTCCGATTGTACTGCCAGAAGCCATTCCACTCGCGCACGCCCAGGTAGGGGGCGACGGCGACCAGCAGGTGCGCCGCCACCGACAACTGGACGTAACGCAGCCACTCCACGGGTTCCGACCACGGCAGGCGGGCCACGTATAGCCCGACCAGGATCGCGAGGACGGCGAGCCGGCCGATCCACAGCGTGCGCCCGGATGTCCCGCGCCGCTCGGCTGTCAGGTCGACAGCAAGGAAGAGCGGGATGCCCAGCGTCGCCACGTACAGGAAGCCGACGAGCGTGTCTTCGATCGACGAATCGGGGAGAAGCGCCCCCGCCCCGGCTGCGACCGCAGCGGAGAGCAGGACGAGAGGGAATCGGCCGGCGGATTCGCGACCCACGCGGACGAGCTGCTCGATCGACGGGAGTCTCATGGTTTCAATATAGAGATCTGACCGCGATCCGGCAGGTTACTCGACCTGGACGTGGATCGTGTCGCCCTGGACGAAGACCATCGAGGTGACGGGCTGAATCCGCCGACCGTCGACTTCGATCGTCCCGAAGCTGCCATCGTCCTTCATCTGAAACACGTAGCGGATGGCCCCGTTGTTCAGGTCCGCGCCGCCGACGTCTTCGAACACCATCTCTTTGGCCGTGATGGCCACCCACTTTGCCATGCCGAACTCCTGGGAGAAGACGGGCCCATTGACGAATGGTTCCAAGTTACGCCTGGGGTACCTTCCAGGCGACGGCCTCGGAGTTGCTTCTGGCACGCTTCTGGCCCCTTCCAGCGCATTGGTCAGGACATACGTGTGCGTAGAGGAGGCCCGACGATGCGGAATTTGCTTCACCCGGCCACGGTGCTCGTGGCCCTTATCATCGCCGTTGGCTGTAGCGACGATGGTCCCACTGAACCGGGCGCTTCGCCCGGCCCTACCGGAGAAGTCGCCACCTTCGTCACACAGTTGAACGC
>JAMJQV010000245.1 GCA_023554435.1 Gemmatimonadota bacterium
GGGGTTCGGCTGGTTGCTGATCGCGTACGGCTTCTTCCTGTTCGTGAGCGGCATTCAGTTCGCCGGGGTGTGGGGGATCTTCCTGGGCTGGTTCCTGTCCGGCGCCGCGGCTTCGGCTTCGGAGCAGAACGAACTCAAGCGGTCGCTGGAGGGGATGACGATCGGCACCGTGATATCCGGCCCCGCTGTCTTCGTCCCGGGAGACCTGACCGCGGAGGAGCTCGTCGAGCGCTATTTCCTGCGCTATCCGGCCACGGCATTCCCGATCGTTCGCGGGCGGAGCCTGGTCGGAGTCGTGGCCGTGGCCGATGTCTCACGGCTCTCGCTCGATGAGCGTGCGGGCACCAGCCTGTTCGATATCATGTCCCCGATCGAACAGGTCCCGGTGGTCGAATCGGACAGGCCGCTCGTCGAGATGGTCCTGGCGGTGAAGGCGGGAAACCACGACCGAATCATGGTGATCCGGGAAGGCGAGGTACTGGGCGTACTCACGGCGGAGGACATCCTGCAGCGGGCCTCCGCACCACGATCGCGTCGTCCCCGGGATGCCAGGACGGAGGCAACGGTCTGATGGCGGCGCGCAGAGTCGAGTCTCTGACGAAACGGCGAGATCGAGCAGCTTCCCTGAAGCCGATCCTGGCGCAGCTCTACCCCGATCTCACGGTAAGCCTCGACTGGGACACGCCCCTCGAATTGCTCGTTGCGACGATTCTCTCCGCCCAATGCACGGACGAGCGGGTGAACCGGGTTACGCCGGCCCTGTTCGAGCGATACCCGGATGTGGAGGCCTTCGCGGATGCGGATCGAGAAGAGCTCGAGGGCCTGATTCGTTCGACCGGCTTCTATCGGAACAAGGCCAGGAACATCCAGGGGATGGCACAACGGGTCGTCTCGGAGCATGGGGGGCGGGTCCCGGACTCCATGGGCGAACTGGTCGAACTCCCCGGCGTTGCCCGCAAGACCGCGAATGTGGTTCTCAGCAACGCCTTCGGCCTTAACGAAGGGGTCGTAGTGGACACGCACGTCAAGCGCGTGGCCGGCCGGCTTGGTCTGACTGGGGAGACGGATCCCGTACGGGTGGAGCGCGATCTGATGCAGGTGCTCGCCCCCGACGACTGGCACTCGTTTCCGTGGCGCATGATCCTGCACGGACGCCAGCGATGCGCGGCTCGCAAGCCGGACTGTTCAGCGTGCGAGATCCGCGACCTGTGTCCGAGCGCGGACCGCGCCTGAACGGGCCTTCGGAGCTGGAACGCATGTCTTCCGAGCGACCGGAACCCGCCGTCTCGATCGAAGACCGGGAGACCTTCCGCAGGGAGGCGCTCGACCTTGGCTTTCTCCAGGTCGGGTTCGCGCCCTCCGCCACTCCTCCGCATGCCGACGCCTACCTCGAGTGGCTGGGCCGGGGTTCGCACGGTGAGATGCGGTGGATGGAGCGAGAGGACTCGGTACGCAGGCGACTGGATCCGGGCGAGGCGCTTCCCGGGTGCCGGACCCTCGTGATGGTCTCGCTGGGCTACGCGCCCGCTCCAGAGGCTGAATCACCTGGAGTGCATGACGATGTTGGACGCGCCCTGATCGCCACCTATGCCGCCGGCCGGGATTATCACCTCGAGTTCGAACTCCGGCTCGAGCGCCTGGCTTCGGCACTCCGCGACCGGTGGCCGTCGGCCGCGACGAAGCCCTACGTGGACTACGGACCGGTGCTGGAGCGAGGACACGCGCAACGCGCCGGCCTTGGTTGGGTGGGCAAGAACACCATGCTCATTCACCCGAAGCTCGGATCATGGACCCTTCTGGGCGAACTGCTCACCACGGCGAGGATTCCTCCCGACTCTCCCTTTGCGGCGGATCGGTGCGGCACGTGTGTTCGGTGCATCGAAGCCTGCCCCACCGGGGCCATCACGGGCCCCCGCGAGCTCGACGCGCGGTCGTGCATTTCATACCTGACCATCGAGTTGCGCGGATCGATTCCCGAGCACCTGCGCCCCGGAATCGGGAACAGGGTATTCGGGTGCGACATCTGCCAGGAGGTCTGTCCCTGGAACGACGACGTCCCGACGGGAGAACTCACGGGCCTGGCGGCCAGCTGGGGAGGTCCGGTGCGTTCGCAATCCATGATGAGCTGGGCCGAGGAACTGCTGGACCTGTCCGACGACCAGTTCCGTTCACTCTACGGGGAGACGGCCCTTGCGCGGCCAGGTCGAGAGGGACTGCTGCGCAATCTGTGCGTGGGTCTCGGTAACAGCGGTGATCCCGCTGCACTCCGGGTGGTCATGCGCTGCTTCGACGAGAAATCACCCGTCGTCAGGGAACACGCGGCGTGGGCGCTCGCACGCCTCGACGCCGCGCGGGGCGACGTATTCTAACCGCGCTGGCGTGAATCCATCGCCGCCAATCCGGGCCCCCCGAACACGAGCATGAGAAGGGCCGCCGTGAGCAGCAGGTTGAACTCGATCCCGGAGTCGGCACTGGGCCCGACCACGTAGAAGCCGCGCGCCGCGTGGATCAGAATGATCCCCATCATCATGTGGGCGCCCAGCAGAAGCGCGACGGGTGTCACGAGGAACCCCGCGATCAGGGAGATGCCACCCAGGAACTCGAGGAGCTTGATCGCCCAAGCGGCGACGACCGGCAGGGGAATGCCGAGGGATTCCATCAATGCGGTGGTGCCCTCCATGCCCCCGAAAACGGCCGGCGCCCCGTGCGCAATGAAGATCACACCGACCACGACCCGTAGAATCGCCAGACCCAGGTCCGGGTTCACGCCTCTATCCATCGTACCCCCCGATTCGTTCAGTCTGCCTGCACTTCGATTACGCGTCCGCCGGACCGACCCGTTTCCGAGTCGTCGGGAGGCTGCGTCGCATCATCGGCCTGATTCCAGTCCATCCGTTCGCCGCCGAGACCCACGGTCTGAAACTGGAGCTGTCCCGAGAGCCTCTTCCGAATGCGGCCGGCGATCGCCTCCCGGGCGGGCCGGAAGAGCAGCATGAGACCCACGGCGTCGGTCAACACCCCCGGAGTCACGAGGACCACACCCGCAATGAAAACAAGCAGCGCGTGCAGCAGTTCCTCTCCCGGCATGCGGCCCGCGGCCAGATCCGCCTGCACGCGCCCCCACGTGCGGGCACCTTCGCGCCGCGCGAGCCACGCGCCGACGATGCCCGTGACGATGACCAGGGCAACGGTCGGGCCCGTGCCGAGCCACCCACCGATCCTGAGCAGAAGGCTCAGTTCGGCGAGAGGAAGCAGCGTGAACAACAGGATCAATCGGAACAAACGGTTCTCTCCTTGGAATCCGAACGGGAACATAGGAGGGTGGATGAGAAAAGCGAAGGAGAACCCGGTCTCGACACCCTGCGGCCCCACAGGCGCGATCCGGATTCACCCTCCGCTCTCTCACATCACATTCGGGGCGGGTGGACATCCGCCCTGAACGCACGATCAAGATCGAACCGGGGTGTCACACGGGTGTCACGTGGCAGGTCCGTAAGCGTCACAGGGACGACCGAAACGGGTGGAAGGTCCGCGCGCCCCCTGCGCCCCCGCCGGGACGAACGAACGATCCCCCGTTTCCGTCAGTGACAGACGGGGCGCCCCTGCGACCTCACGGCTTTGCGCCCGGACCGTACAGGTTCAGGTTCCTGTCGAGCAGGTTGGCTACCCCGCCTGAACCGCTCCGCTGTCTGTGCGGAACGGTAGGGGGTGGGATCAACAGGGTCTCAACGGTGGGGACTGAAGGGCCTGCCTCCGGCGGGTCAGAAGCCCATCATCGCACGAGTTGCGGCATCGATCCGGTCGGGTGTCCAGAACGGTTTCCAGACGAGGTTCACGTCCGCTTTCTCGACACCCTCGGCTGCCTCGGCAGCGTGCTGGGCGCTCATCAGGATCTGCCCCCCGGCCGGACAGCCCGGACTGGTCAGCGTCATGGTGACCTTCGCGTGGTCATCCTCGACTTCCACGTCATACACCAGTCCGAGGTCGACAATGTTGATGCCCAACTCGGGGTCCATCACGCCACGGAGTTCCTGTAGTACGGCTTCCGCCAGGTCCGTCTCACTCATTCGTATCTCCTGTGCCGGGATCCCGGTCCCGGTATTCGGTGGCCAAACGGGCCAGGTCACGCAGAGAAACCTCGTCTCGCCTGGTGACATCGTAAAGCAACTTGGCCGAAGCGCGCTCACGAACGAGAGCACGGCCGGCCTCCAATTCCTCCGGCGCATCCAGCAGGACGACGGCGCACAGTCGGCCTTCCGACAACCCGAACGCCGCACACGGCCCGTCGCCGGGCACGCCCCACACCACGGTTTCGTCGGCCTCCGCCGGACGCCCCACGGCATCGAGGCTCAGGTCGAACACCCTGGAGAAGAAATGCGACAACCGCTCGTAAGGTTCCTTCTCACCCGCCATGTTACGCCCCACGAGCCGCCCATGTTCACGCGCGTGTTCCCAGTGCTCGACTCTCGTGTTTCCGCCGAAGACCGGATCGGGGAATCGGGCCACGTCCCCGGCCGCATAGATGTGCGGGTGACTGGTCTCTCCGAACGTGTCCACGAGGATCCCATCGGCAGCGGCCAGGCCGGCGTCCCCGGCGATTCCATCGCAGGGGGTCATGCCGACCCCGACCACCACCATGTCGCACGGGAGCGATTCGCTGCCGACCTCGACCGCTTCCACGCTCCCCTGCCCGACGAACCGATCGACAGCCGATCCCAGCCTGAATGACACACCCTTCCCCTCGTAGAGCACACGCATCCAGCCAGAAAGCTCGGGAGGCAGAATCCGGGCCCAAACCCGGTCCCGGGTTTCGATGACCGTAGATGTCACTTCGTGCGCTGTCAGCGAAGCCGCGAGCTCCATGCCCACGAAGCCGGCGCCTATGAGAACGGCGCGGGACGCGGCGATGGCGGCATCGCGAATGGCCTCGGAATCATCCACGGTTCGAAGCGTGAACACTCCATCGAGATCGTGTCCCGGAAGCTCGATTCGTCGTGGCCGTCCCCCGGTGGCTATCAGGATGCGCGAAGCCCGGAACACGTTGCCCCGCGCCGTGGTGACCGACATGGCCGCCGGATCCAACACCAGCGCCTTTTGCCGGGTGATGAGCTCGACGCGTTCCTGCTCTTCGAACCAGCCCTCCGGTTTCACGTGGAGCAAGGAGCGCGGAACGTCCGCGTATTGCAGGAACTCCTTCGAAAGCGGCGGACGTTGATACGGCGGCTCCGATTCTTCGGTGAGCAAGCCGATCGTGGACGTCGGGTCCACCTCGCGGATACCGTCCACGGCGGCTGCGGCGGCCAGTCCTCCGCCCACGATCAGGAAGTCGAAGACACCCGGTCCCGGCATGGTCAGCTCCAGGCGCGGTCCACGAGTTCGACGGGGTGGACCACGGGCGTCTGATCTCCGGAGCGCACCAGGCCGGCGCCCAGGTACATGATGCAGCCGGGATTGCCCGTTGCGATCCAGTCGAACCCACCGCGTTGCACCTCGGCCAGCTTCGGAGCGCGAACTCGTGCAGCCAGGTCCGGGTGCTCGAGGTTGTACATGCCTGCGCCGCCACAGCACCGGTCCGACGAAGGCAGCGTTTCGACATCGAGTCCTGGCAGGGCACGGAGCACGTCGAGGGGTTCCTGCTGGACGCCCTGCCCGTGGTGCAGGTGGCAGGGAGCGTCGTATCCCACCCGTCCCTCGAGGATCGGCGAGTCCCCGGAGGCTACGTGGGGCTGACCCGCCCGACCCAATTCAGCGGCCAGGATCTCGGTGACGTCGCGCACCCTCAGCGCGAGGGCATCGGCCCGCTCCCGCCACTCCGGCTCGTCAGCGAACCACGCCGGGTAGTCCCTGAGCCCGGCTCCGCAACCTGCCGAGTCCACGATGATCCAGTCGCAATCCGTCCGCTCGAACGCCTCGATATTGTGACGGGCCTGCTCGCGAGCCTCGTCGAGGAGCCCCGCGTGTGCGTGCAGGGCTCCACAGCAAACCTGCTCGGTAGCCTCGACCTCACGAAGTCCGATCGCGGCCAGCGTCCGCCGGGTCGCCTCGTGAACATGCGCGAAGAGACCGTCCATTACGCACCCGCTGAGGAGGGCGTACGTGGCGACATCTCCGTCGGTTCCTCGAGCGCCGTCGACCACTTCCGTCACGGCCGCTGCGGCCGGGCCGTGTCCAAATGCGGGCCGTGTCGCCGCAAGCAGGCGGAGGGCCTGCCCGGTCTTCCCCGGAAGTACCCTGCCCAGGGCACGGGCGACGCCCACGGATCGAACGAGCCGGGCCACGGCATACGTGAACTTCGCAATGGCCGGGTTCGTCAGCGCTGAAAGGAACCATCGTTGCCGGCGCAGTGCCACCGGGCGAGTTGGTATCCGGGCCCGGGCCTGCTCCAGCAGGTGGCCGTAGGGTACCCCGGCTGGGCAGGCGGACTCACATGCCCTGCACCCCAGGCAGCGTCCGAGGTGCACCGAGAACGCCCCGGCCGGATCTACCCGTCCGTCCGCCTCCGCCCGCATCAGGTACAGGCGTCCCCGGGGGGAGTCGTTCTCCTCCCGGAGGATATCCCAGGTGGGGCACACCGGTACGCAGAAGCCACAGTGTACGCATGCCGACAGCAACTCGTCCGGGATGCTCGATGGTAGTGCGAGTTCATTGGGGCTCGCGTCAACGGCGGCGCTCTCAGGCACGACTACTCGTCCGGCGGCGGTGCGGAATCGGAGGAGGAGTGATCATGAATGATCTTCCACCCGCCGCTGGTGTGGCGCAGCACGAGAGTGAAGGGGCCCGAACCCGTGACCGTATCGCCCTGGTAGAGAATCCACCGCGCGGTGGCGACCGCCTCGATCGCAGCCAGGCGCCGTACCCTCACGTCCTCGAACCGGAGACTGTCGCGGGTGGCCCCGGGTTCGAACAGCGGCGCATACCGGGCCCGGATCGACTCGTATCCGCTGAGGAGGCCCGTGCCGCCGATATACGTCGTGTTCGCGGACTCCAGGTAGTCGTCCATGAAGCCGGCGAGTTCACCTCGGTTCCACGCCTCCGCCGATTCCTCGAGCATCCGGACCACGGACCCCTGGACGTCAGCGTCTCCCTCGTCCTCGATCTCGATCGTGCATGCGGCCACAAGCAACGCCGCCAGCCCCGGCCCCGCGAATTTCAACGACTTGGACCCGATCATCGTGACTCCTGCGCCAGGTGCGCTTCGAAGTGGGCCACCGATTGGCTCACGGCCTCATCCAGTCTCGGATTGGTGCCCGGAAACGGGTGCGAAGCGTCCATGGTGTGACCTGCTCCGTCGATGATGGCGAGTTCGGCCGTCACCGCGGCCGAGTGCAGCGAGTATGCTTCGGCCACGGGGACGGCTTCATCCGCCGCTCCGTGCACGATCAGGAGAGCTGCGCCCAGACGATGGGCAGCCGCCTCCATGTCCAGGGCGTCGCGGTTGGCACGGAGATCATCCAGGACATCCCGATGAAGCGGCAGTCGTTGGCCGGTGCGCGCGTTCAGGACCTCCATCACGTCGCCCTCTCCGAGCGACTCAGAAAACCAGTCTTCGTATCGGAACACCGAGCCGATACCTGCCCACGTCACCACGGCCCGCACTTCCGGACGCACGGCGCCTACCAGGATCGCCGCAGCGGCGCCCCGGCTGTGTCCGAGTACGCCCACCGAGTCCGGCGGGCCAAGACGGACCTCCCCCAGGCGGCCTTCCCGGACTCCGTCCAGGATCGCTTCGAGGTCAGCCGCTTCTCGCGAGAACGTGTTGCGGGAAAAGCCCTCGAGGTCCGTGAAGTTCTCCAGGTCCGGTCCGATTCCCGAGCCCGAGAAGTTGAATGACACCACGGTGGCGCCGGCGTGAGTCGCGAGGCTCTCGGCGAGGAAGGGGAAGAACCCCCAGTCCTTGAATCCCTTGAAACCGTGGCAAACGACGATCAGGCGCTTCGTCCGTCCGCCCGAAGAGAAGGAGGCGTCCCCAGTGGAACGGATGTCACCGCGAAGGACGCCTCCGGCCACCGGGACCTCGAACGGAACACAAGAGAGTTGTGGCGCCGGCAGGTCCTCAGGCGACATGGTCGGCAACATTGATTCCGTAGCGTGCGGGATCCGAGGATCGCGCGATCGTCCGCCGGTACTGCCCGGTGTCCGGGTCCCTCTCCGTGAGGTCGCGGATCGGTCCGTCGCCCACGCGCTCGCCGTCGGCGGTGGCGACGATCCGGACCAGGGGACGGCTGAGCGCTTTCGGATTCGGATTCGGCGCCACCACGACACCCATCTCGCCCGTGTCGAGGATGACGAGGGTGGCGACCGGGAATATGCCCATCATATTGACGAAGGCGCGGGTCAGGACCTTGTCGTACGCACCCGTCTCCGCTTCCCGAAGCTGCCGGATGGCCTCGTCCGGGGAGCATGGCAGGAACTGCTTGCTGTAGTTCGAAATCGCGGCATCGTAGGCTTCCGTGAGCGCAATGATGCGCGCGAACAGGCCCTGTCGCCGCCGTCGGATCACCCTCGGATATCCCGATAGATCGGGCTTCATGTGGTGCTCGTACACCGCGAGCATGGCCCGATACGGAAGGTCTGCGAATCCCTCGACATTGAACAACATGAGCAAGCCGAAGTCTGGATGCTGGCTTACCAGCCTCCACTCTTCGTCGTTCAGCCACCCCATCTTGTTCAATACGGATGCCGGAATCAGGACCTTCCCGATGTCGTGGAACAACGCGGCGAAGCCCAGTTCGAACAACTGCTCGCGATTCAGGCCCAGGTAGTCCCCCAGGGCCACGGACAGGATCGAGACGTTCACCGAGTGAACGTAGGAATGATCGTCGAAGTCCCGAAGCGTGAGCATGCCGATCATGGTCGCCGGCTCCTGGAGAACCTGGTCCACGACGGCCAGGACCGCTCGTTCCGCTCGACGGGCCCCGATCGCTTTGCCGAGGACCAGCCCTTCCATCATCTCGCGCGCGACTTTCACCGATCGGGTGTAGGTGCGACGAGCCGCCTCGCCTGATTGCTCACCCTCACTCCCCTCGAACAGCGGAGACGGCGGTCCGATGGTGATGTGCGTTACACCCTTGCTCTCCAGTGCCGAATGCAGCGCATCGAGCGGGGGCTGCCCCGGCGCGGGATCAGTCGCGATCAGGCCGAGGAACGTCTGCCAGTCCTCGTCGCCGGCCTTGGGGTCGACTTCCATGCGGCCGACCCCGTGACCGCGCAGCACTTCGCGAAGAGCGGCCAGCGACGCGTAGTCATGCAGGTCGAGTCGCAGCTGGAGGTCATTGACGAACATGTAGTTTCCGGCGACCCAAACGCTCAATCCGCCTTCGTGGGCGAGGATGCGGTCGGCCAGCTCCCTGACCTCCTTGAGTCCACGTTTCACGACTTCGTTCTCGGCCGGGTATAGCTGAAGCGCGCGAACCGCCCCGTAAATGGCTGCGAGGATCGCCGTGCTGTCCGTCTGGGCGCCGGTCATGACGAGCCCCCCTTCTCGCCCTGGTCGTCAAGATCGAGTTTCATGTCCAGTTCAAGGGGGTCTGCCACCTGGTCGGTCTCGCTGTCATCCGGGAGCTCGCCCACTGCCAATCGCTCATCCGAGTCCGAGTCGATGGCCCTGAGTGCTACTCGAACCGCGCTCTTCACGGGGACGGCCCGGTCCGAGGCGGCCTTCTGCAGAGCGGCTCGCGCCGCGGGTGAGCCCACCACTCCAAGAGCGCGGGCAGCACAGGTCCGCGTCGCCGGTGCGCGCCGTCCGCCCCACCACTTCCGGCCATTTAGCAATTTCGCGAGCAGAGGCACGGCCTCGTCACCGGCGATCTTCGCGTAGGCCCTCATGAATGCCATCTGCTCGCCCTGGTCGCGGTCGGACATGTCGGACCGACCGACGATCCCTCCCACGAGAATGGCGGCCCCCTCCGGCCGCACGGCTTCGATGGCCTTGACCGCGGCCATGCGAATGTCCTTTTCTGGATCGGACAGGGCCGTGGCCAGGGCCTCGGCGCCGACGGCGGACCCAAGGACCGCCAAAGCCTCGATCGCGGCTTGGCGCGTGACATCCTCAGGCCGCTTCGAGAGTTCGACCAGATCGGGCTCGGCCTCCCTCAGTCCGATACGGCCCACGATTCGCGCGGCTTCCGCGGCCAGCATGGGGTCTTCGGCGGAAAGCAGGTCCACGAGGTATCCGGGGTTGGCTCCGACGAGTCGATCGAGGGCCTCCGCGAGTCTATCGCGCGTCTGCCTGGAGGGAACGGCCGGGATCGCCCTGACGAGAGTCGGGATGGCCTCTGCCTGCAACGCCCCGATCAGGGCCGCAAGGTCGTCGGCCGGGGGCGAGGCTTCCTCTGTGCCCACCGTGCTTACCATCTCCGCCATGGCTTCGCTCATGTCACGAAGCAGCGACGTGACGAGTTCCTGCGTCTCGTTCTCACCCGTCTTGTTCGCCAGGAGCTGGAGCTCGTTGACGATCAGGGCCACGTTACCGAAGTCCCGGTCGGCCAAGAGGCGGGGAAGCATCTCCCGCAGAATGTCGACGACCTGGCGTCGCCTCTCCTGGTCCCGCATTTCGAACTGGTCGAGCAGCGCCAGGGTAACGTCATGCACTACGGGACGCGCCCACTCGGCTTCCATTTCGCGCTTCAGGTACAGCAGGTCCGGTTCGGCGAGCGTGATGTCCGAAAATTCGCCAGGATCTTCTTCCTCGACCGTGCCCGATTCCAGAACCGCCTCAATTTCGGTCATGTCTTCGAGGCTCTCACCGGCACCGGCATTCCGATTGGGTGTGGGGACTTCCGTTGCATCTTCCTCCGACGCGTCCACGTAGTCCATGCGGATCGCCTTGAAGTCCCTGTGCCAGAGCGTGGCGAGCAGGTCATCGTCGTGCGCTGGCCTCGATTGCGCGAGGAGTTCGATGAACTCCGCCAGTTCTCCTTCTTCAACACCCGGCAGCAGGGCCAACTGACGGATCCCATCCTTGAAGAACCGAAACGCGAAGTTGTCGGGCCCCATGGGCTTGGAGTAGACCTCCCGATCACGCCACAGCAGGCGCCCTTCGTCGAACGTGACAGCGAGGTGCGGGAGGACGTCCCACACGGCACCGAGCTTGTCGGACAACTCCGCTTGAAACTTCTCGATCAGGGGATTCCCGAGCACATAGGTTTGACGGGCCCGCGCTGCTTTCAGAAGCGCATTGACCGTCTCTTCCACCAGTGCGGCGAGTTCCTCGTCGTTCGCGTGGTCCTCAGGGTCATGCGACGGATCGATGTCGGGAGTGTGGTCAGTCAAGAGTCCTCTGCACCTTCGTCAGTCGGTTTCGGGAGCCCAGTTTCACGCTGGCGCCCGGGCAGCCACATGGTCTCCGGTTGGCCCGCACGGTGATTCACCGCGCGCGCGAGCGTAAACAGAAGATCCGAAAGCCTGTTAATATAAGGAATTACGCCACCACTCAAAGCTGGATCATCGTCGACCAGGGCGGTCACTTCACGCTCCGCCCGCCGACACACTGTCCTGGCAACATGCAGTTGCGCGCCCGCGCTACATCCCCCCGGCAGCACGAAGGCCGTAAGGGCTGGCAGCTCTTCGTCCAGGCGATCGATCCACGCTTCGAGATCGGCGATTCTGCCGGGATCCAGAGCAGGAATCGTTCCCCTTTCAATCTCTCGTTCCGGCCGTGCTGCGGCGAGGCGCGATCCAAGCACGAACAGATCCTCCTGGACGCGAAGCAGGTCCGCCGTACCCAGCTTTCCGCCCGGGTCCAGCGCCAGAGTCATGCCCAGCGAGGCGTTGAGTTCGTCGAGCGTGCCGTAGGCCGCCACCCGGGCGTCGTGCTTCGCCACCTCGAGGCCACCGAACAGCTTGGTACGCCCGGCGTCTCCCTTACGTGTATAAATCTTCACGGACCGGTAACCTTTTCGGATTCCAGTCTCTCGTACAGTTGTCGCGCGGAGCGGACATCGCGATCCGAGAGAGCCATATTGCGGTTGCCCGGGTGCATCACGTCACTCGGGTCGTCACTGTGGGGCAGACCGATCACGTGTCCGAGTTCGTGCAAGGCCACCAGGAGCACGAACTCGTCGCTCATCGAAGTACCGCCCTCGTGTTGCGTGGCCAGGGTCACGACCGCCGAACTCAACCAACCCTCCCCGTCCGTTTCCCAATCGGTAGTCCCTGCCTGGTGGGCCTCGAACTGGCGTATCCAGCGAAACTCGACATCGGGAGACTGAGCGGACCGTGTTCGTTGGAACCGCAGCGGCACCCCCCCGACCTCGTTCCAGGTCGCCATCGCGCGCACGGTCTGATCCCAGAAGTGGGGTCGTTCCGGCGGCGGCTCCATGAAGTACACCCAGAGCGTCCGGCGCTCATCCGTGGTGGTGCGCCAGAGCGGGAGGGTCGGTTCGGGCCCGCCGTCAGGGCTTCCGACGTAGACCTGCGGAGAGGGGACTACCGCCTGGTCGGTATAGTCCGCCTGGGCCGTCGCAGCAGCGGGAGACGCGGCCATGGCAACCCAGGCGGCGACCCCGACCACTACTGCGCGCCGGCACCCGGTGCGGCGCAGGTGTCCACGGTGTCGTGCAGATTCCAGTATCGGATTCTCCTTGGTGTTCACAGATAGTCCGCCTGCCAGGGTGCATCGATTCCAGAGAAAGCGGCGAGCCACCGGCTCTCGATATCCCTCGATCCCGTGCCTCTCATTCTGCGGGCCGCCGCGTGTTCTGCCTCTCCCCCCCGCTCGATACGCACGGCCGGCGCCTCGAGAGCCGGGGGTGGCACGGGCGCCCGCCCGACGGCATCGGCCAGCGTGGTCAGCCACGCGGGTGCGTGCCTCTGCCCCGCCGCCTTCTGCCGAAGCGTGAGCAGGCGGACGACACCGGTCGCGGGAAATGCCTCCACGCTCCAGGGGTCCACTTCGCTGGCGAGCCGACGGTCCAGGTCCTTCAGGCCGGCGGTAAGATAGCGGCGTCCGAACGCAATGCGGTAGGCAGCGCTGGTGCCCGGTCGTCCCGCCGGCGAGGCGAGGTCGCCTGCGCCGTTCGCATCACGGTCCACCTCCCCGATCTCGATTCCGCGATCCACTGCCCAGCGCTGCAAACGTTGCGAGCGCGTGTTCACGGAATCCGGCCCACCTGCCAGGGAGACCGACGCGCTGGCCGATCCCCTTCCTCCTGCCCGACCCTCCCAAAGGATGGCTTCCAACCGGGGCGTTCCGGCGAACATGGACTCTACATCGCCCAGGGACTCGCCCGTGAGACGGTAGTGCCGGAGCATCCGGGGGTGGGGCCACAATCGGAGAGTGACGCTCGTCACGATGCCCAATCGGGCCCGGCTTCCGCAAATCAGCTTCGTGATGTCGTATCCGGCGACGTTCTTCATTACGGGTCGTCCCCACCGGGTGCTTCTGCCATCCCAGAGGGTCAGGGTGCACGCCAGGACGTGCCTGCGAACCGGCCCGTAGCTTTCATCGAACGCAGCCGCCGGAGCCGCTGCCACCCAACCGCCGACCGACCGATCCTCCGCCTGGCTGAGGAGGGGCAGCCAAAGACCTGCCTCTCCAACCACCTTGGCTAGAGTCGAAAGGCGCATCCCCGCGCCGACGGTGATGGTCAGGTCATCTGGCTGGAAGTCGAGGACCTCCGACAGCCGGCTCATGGATATCGCTGATCGTGGGAGCGTTCCGAGACCCGAGGGTGGTCGGTCCATGGGGGCTCCGGTAACGGCGGGCACGCCCTCGTTCTGGAAGGAATCCGTCGAGGAGGCGATCCACTTGCTCAACTCGGGCGCTGAGTCCGGACGAAAGGTGTTCACCTGGTCTCGTCCTCCCGCTCATCCGGAAGCAGCTTGCCCGGGTTCGCGAGACCGGTTCGGTCCGTAGCATCTCTGAGTGCCCGCATGATCTGCAACTCCGGCTCACCGAACACGAGATCCATGTGTCGTACCTTGTCGGCGCCGACTCCGTGCTCTCCGGTAATCGTTCCGCCGACG
>JAMJQV010000246.1 GCA_023554435.1 Gemmatimonadota bacterium
ACCGTGGGCCATTCCATCACGCTCATGCTGGCGACTCTGGACCTGATCCGGGTGAGCGATCCCCTGGTCGAGGTCCTGATCCCGCTGACGATCGCAGCGACTTGCGCTGTGAACCTGTTCTACAAGGAAGGGAAGTTGGACCGCGATCCGGGAGCCGAAGCCTCGCAGGCCGGTCACACGCGCGAGGCGCGTATCCGATATGGCCTCGCCATGGGCTTCGGGCTGATTCACGGGCTCGGGTTCTCGAACTTCTTGCGCGCGGCCCTGGGCGGTGAGGAGAACATCCTCGTTCCCCTGTTCGCGTTCAACGTGGGGCTCGAGGTGGGGCAGCTGGCCATCGTGGCCGTGCTCTCGCTCGTGGCCCTGACACTGATCGAACGATTCGGACTGACACGGCGACTGTGGGTCGTCGGAGTTTCGGTGATCGCGGGGGCCGTGGCGGCCCTGCTCGTGATCCAGCGGCTGTAGAGACCAGGGAGACCTAGATCATGTCCAGAGCGATAGGGGAGGGGATGACGATGAGGATTCTCCGTACCGCCGCCACCCTCGTGGGGGTCGGCGCGTTCACGCTGTGCACCGTGCAGTCGGCGACGGCTCAGCATTGGATCCAGCAGGACGACGAGGCGCGGATCAACAGGTCCATGTTCCGTCCGCTGGAGGACTGGCCGGCGCCCAACGAGTACCGCACGGGCGGCGGGATGCCGGGCGCGCAGTACTGGCAGCAGAAGGTGGACTACGTGATCGAGACGTCCCTGGACACCGTGAGTCACCGGGTGTCGGGCACCGAGCGGATCACGTACCACAACAACTCGCCGGATCATCTGCCGTACCTGTGGATCCAGCTCGACCAGAACGTGCGGTCGATAGAGCACAGTCGCTCGTACCAGACGCGCCGCGCCTTGCCTGAGAACTTCGCCGAGATGCCGGAGCGCGTGCGGCGGTGGATCGGCGGTGAACCGTTTGACGGCGGCCACGACATCATGCGCGTCCAGCTGGTAGACCGGTCCGAAACCGGGGCGACTGGCGGTGGTGCGATCGGAAGCGGCACGCTGACCGACGCGGACTACCGGATCAACAATACGATCATGCGCGTGAACCTCACCGAGCCCCTCGAGCCGGGCGGCGTGCAGGAACTCGAGATCGACTGGGCGTTCAACGTGCCGGACTCTGGTCGTGGCGCCAAGGAACAGGTAAGCGACGGGTGGATCTACGAGATCGCCCAGTGGTTCCCCCGCCTCTCCGTGTACGACGACGTGAACGGATGGCAGACGGACCAGTTCATGGGACGTGGCGAGTTCTACCTCGAGTTCGGGGACTACGACGTGAAGATCAGCGTGCCCTCGGATCACATCCTCGAGGCCACAGGCGTCCTGCAGAACCCGGAGGACGTGCTCACCGACGAGCAGATCGATCGACTGGAGCGGGCGTACACGAGCGAGACTCCGGTCTTCATCGTGGGACCCGACGAGGTGATGACCGCCGAGAGCCGTCCGGCACAGGACGGCATGCTGACCTGGCACTTCAAGGCCGATGATGTGCGCGACTTCGCGTGGGCCTCGTCCAAGACCTACGTGTGGGACGCCGCGGGCTACAGCTACCCGGGCGAGGACCGGGTCATCGCGGCGCACTCCATGTATCCGCGCGACGCGATGCCGCTGTGGGACGACATCTCCACCATCTCGACCATCCAGACCCTGAAGACCTACGGGGAGATGGCCTTCGAGTATCCGTACCCGAAGGCGTCGAACGTGAACGGACCCGCCGGCGGGATGGAATACCCCATGCTCGCGTTCTGCGGTGCGCGTCCGCGTCCTCTTGGGGACGACGCCAGCGCTGCCGAGATCGAGCAGGGCTACTCGGACGGCGTGAAGTGGGCCCTGGTGAGCGTCACCATTCACGAGGTGGGGCACAACTGGTTCCCCATGATCGTCGACTCCGATGAGCGGAAATGGACGTGGATGGACGAGGGGCTGAACACCTTCCTGCAGCACTACGCCGAGATCGAACTGTTCCCTGAGTTTCCGGGCTGGTGGGGGTCGCCTGCCAACATCCGCGAGTACATGAGGGACCTGGACCAGGTCCCGATCATGACCCACTCCGACCTCATTCATAAGGACTTCAGCAACAACGGGTACGCCAAGCCCGCGTCCGGCCTGACCATCCTGCGCGAGGTGGTCCTCGGACCGGAGGTATTCGACGAGGCGTTCAGCGGCTACGCCCAGGCGTGGATGTTCAAGAAACCGCAGCCTTCGGACTTCTTCCGGTCCATGGATGAAGGAGCCGGCGAAGATCTGGCGTGGATGTGGCGGGGCTGGTTCTACACCACGCACTACAACGACCAGGCTATAGGCAGCGTCGAGCGCCAGGACACCGAGGAGTTGCTCGGCTCGACGGAGCGCGGGCAGTACTACTACCGCATCACGATCGACAACAACGGCGGGCTCGTGATGCCGATCCGAATGAACGTCACGTTCGAGGATGGCACCGAGCAGTTGATACAGCTCCCGGCCGATGTGTGGCGCATGAACGAGAAGCAGTTCGTCTACGGCATGTACGCGCATGACGACGTGGTCAGCATCACGCTCGATCCGGACCACATGCTGGCCGACATCGACGACGACAACAACGTGTGGACGGCGCCCACGTCGTGACGCGAATCCTGACCAACGTCCCGGGGCGATCGAGAGGGATCGTCCCGGGGCTCCTGTGCCTGGCCCTGGCTTCGGGGCTGACGGCCGCGGCGCTCCACCCACTGCATCTTTCCACCTCCCATCTCGCGGTGGACGAGCAGGCGGCGTGGCTCAGGATCCGGATGTTCAAGGACGATCTCGAGGCCGCGCTGGCCGCACGCGCCGGCGTCGATTCTCTCTCGCTCGAACCCTCGGCCGAGCATGACTCGCTGTTCCTCGCCTACTTCAGCGAGGCCTTCGGATTGCGTTTCAACGGAGTCGAGGTGGCCGGCGCCATCGAGTCGAGCGGGGAAGACCTCGAGTCGGGAGGTGGGGATCTGAGGATCTGGTGGTACCAGGTTCGATTCGACGGAACCGAGCCGATCAACGGAGTCGAAATCCGAAACGAGGTCCTGTACGAGTCCTTCCGCGACCAGCGCAACATCGTGCGCGTGCTGCACGCGCCGACGGAAACCCGGAAGACGCTCTACTTCGCGGCCCCCGATGAGGGGTGGAGCGAGGTGACCTGGTAGGATCGATCGTGGTCTGACCCTCTCTCAGGCGCCGATCACCGTCAGGCCCG
>JAMJQV010000247.1 GCA_023554435.1 Gemmatimonadota bacterium
AGACCGTACGGCACTATGAGGGAGAGGTCCCCTTCGATTTCGGGGACGTTCGCGTACACCCGTCGTCCACCTGCCACGACGCCGCGGATCCAGTGGCTCTGACGATCCTGCATCCAGAGAGTGGCCTGAAGGTGGGGGTAGCCACCGATCTCGGACGTGCGACCACCCCGGTACGGAACGCGCTGGCCGGGTGTCACTTCGTGATACTGGAGTCCAACCACGATGAGATCATGCTCCGGGAGAGTCCGTATCCCTGGTCGGTCAAGCAGCGGATAGGCGGAAGTCGCGGTCACCTTTCCAATCGACTCGCCGCGGACCTCGCCGTGGACCTGCTGCACCCCGCCATGGGAGGATTCCTGCTGGCTCACCTGAGCGACGAGTGCAATGCGCCGGACGAGGCGGTACGGGCAGCCAGGAGCAGGCTCGCCCGGAAGGGGTACCGGGGTGTGGTGGACGTTGCTCGCCAGGACGGCCCTTCGGCTCTGTACGATGTGGCGGCCCTGGTGGACGTCGTGCGAAACGGCGGGCCGCAGCTCCAGCTCTTCAGCTAGAGCGTTCCGGCGTCCCGTCCTGGACGTCGGATCAGATTCCCACCAGGCGCATGATGTCGTTGGCAAAGGCCAGCACCATCAGGCCCATCACCACAATCATCCCCACCTGCGTCCATCTCAGCCGGTTCTGGGGACTGACCGGGCGTCCGCCACGAACGCCCTCCGCGAACAGAAACACCAGGTGGCCACCGTCGAGCACGGGAATGGGCAGAAGATTGAGCACTGCCAGGTTCACGCTGATGATGGCCATGAAATTCAGGAAGGCCGCCAGGCCCTGTCGCGCCGCCGCTCCCGACAGCTGTCCGATCACGATGGGACCGCCCAGTTCCTTGGTCGATCCCTGGCCTGTCACCACCCGCTTGAGGAACGAGAAAATCTCGAGGGTCCATGCGCCGGTGCGGTGCCAACCCGCCGCCACCGACTCGGTCACGGTCAGATCCCGAACCGCACGATCCACCCACACCTCGATGCCCAGGATCCCCAGGTCCACGGAATCGCGGACCAGTGAGTTGTAGACCACGACCTTGCCGGGGGTCGCGTCGAGCTCGAGCGACTCATCCCCACGCTCGACGGTGACCTTCATGGGGGTCTCGGGACGCATGCTCACGTACTGCTGAACCTCGTCCCAGTTCCGAATTCGACGGCCATCCAGCTCGAGGATTACATCGCCTCTTTGAAAGCCCGCGGCCTCGGCCGGGCTGTTGGCCTCCAGCCGGCCGACGATCGGATCGACGACTCCCTCGGACCTGGCCACGAACGTGAAGGCCACGAACGCGAACAGGAAGTTCATCGTGACCCCTGCGATGATCACGAGAAAACGAGCCCACAGAGGTTTCGCATCGAAGTCGCGGGGCGACGGCTGCCGGGCGGGCTCCGTTTTCCCCTCCAGCGGGGCCACGGCGTCCTCGCCGACCATACCTTCCATCTTCACGTAGCCGCCCAGCGGAATCGCGGCGAGGACGTATTCCGTCTCTCCCCGCTTGAAGCCCACGAGCTTCGGCCCGAACCCGATCGAGAATCGAGATACTTCTATGTCCACCGCCTTGGCTGCCCAGAAATGACCCAGTTCATGGATCAAGATCAGGACGCCGAGTACGACGACAGTCGCAAGAATGGTGATCAGCATTCGCCAGGGCCGTCAGAAACAGGTGAATAGTGTGCGCTCACGGAGTGCTATCACCCCTCGTCGCCAGCGGTGTTCCGACGCTGTCGTGCGCCCTCGACCGGGCCTCCGCGTCGATTTCGACGAGATGCTCGAGACTCTCGACAGGCGCGGCAGGCATCGACGAAAGCACCGCTTCCACTACAGCAGGAATACCCGGGAAGTCAAGCCGTTCTTCCAGAAACGCCCGCACGGCCACCTCGTTGGCGGCGTTGTATACGCCCGGAGCCGTGCCGCCCGACCGACCCGCTTCGACTCCCAGTTCGAACATGGGGAAGTCCTCCCGACGCAGGCGCTCGAACTCCAGGGGACCCGCATCGACCGGGTCGAAAGAGCGGAAGTCGTTCGGCAGATGCTCGGGGGCCGAGAGGGCGTACTGAATCGGAACTTCCATCGTCGGGTGTCCAAGCTGTGAAACCGTCGAACCGTCGTTGAACTCGACCATCGAGTGGACGATTGAGGCCGGGTGCACGACGACATCGATCCTGTCGAACTCGAGCCCGAAGAGCAGGTGGGCTTCGATCACCTCCAGCGCCTTGTTGGCCAGCGTCGCTGAATCGACCGTGATCTTGTCCCCCATGC
>JAMJQV010000248.1 GCA_023554435.1 Gemmatimonadota bacterium
TAGATCCATGAATTCGCTTATGATGATGTCTTCTAGATCATCTTCGGCAGTTTCAGGATTTTCATCAATGTAGATAAAACAATGGGGCACGTTTGCACCAGCCCTTGTTCTTTCTCTCCGCCATGGACATGGCCATAGGACCGTCCCAGGAGCTCGTGATCGTCGGGGACCCGGACGCGGAGGACACGCGTTCACTGCTCGCGGTCGCCAGGGAGGGCTACCACCCGAACCTCGTCGTGCTGCTGCGACCGCCCGGGGATGCCGGAAAGACGATTGCCGAACTGGCCCCGTTCACGGGGAGTTTCGACCTCCTGGATGGTCACGCCGCAGCCTATCTGTGCAGTGGGTTCGCGTGCGAGCGACCGGTGTCGGATCCGGCCGCCCTTCGCGATCTGCTCGGAGACGCCTGACGGCGAGGGTCAGCGCTTGTCGAGCACTGCCTTGAGCTTCACGTGCCATCGGGTCACCGTTCCCTGGGTAATGTCGGCCTCCAGTGACGAGACCACGACCCGCTTCAACCCGGGAAGAACCGTGGCCGCCTCGCGCAGGGCGTCCGCCACTGCGCCCTCGATCGACTCTTCCGACGACCCTTCGATCTCCAACTTGATTTCCTGCGACGCCACCAGGATGTCGTCGGAAGAGACGACGGTGGACAGGTAGCGTTGCCGGGCCTTGCGGCGCCCTTCCTCCATCGCGCGCGTGGCCGTTCCTTCATCGAGATCCAGGCCGTCCCGGATCCTCTGCAGGAACTCCTCTTCCTCGGGATCGAGACGGTGATCCGAGAGCACCTCCTCGACGGCGGCGCCATAGACGGCGCATGCCACTTCCGCGTGAACCTCGGACGCCACCGCATCCGGGAGTTCGAGGATCGTCCGCAGGTGGCCGAGGTCCGTGACTTCGGCCTCGCTGAGAGCGTGATCCACCAGGCAGAATTCCAGGTATCGCCCATACAGCTCCCGGCACTGCGACTGCAGCCGCGACATCTCCACGCCGTGTTCCGTCGCGATCGCAGCGATCCGGCCGGCCGTGACCTCGGTGAGTTTCGGCGAGCCCGCGAGCAGGGCCTCGATGTCCCGGGCGGCGGCTCCGCGGTTCTTTCGGCCGAGAAGGCGTGATCCCAGACCTCCCGACGGTTCGGGGCTGCTCTCGAACGGTCCTGTCATTCTCGACCTCCTCGTCGCGACGAAATCAACTGGATGATGTCGTCTATCTACGACCGGGCCGGTACATTGTCGAGGTCGCTGCGCTGAGCGCCCCGCCAGCGGGATGCGGCCGAACGACGGGAGAGCCGGTTGGAAAGATACCTGGACGTGCGGGTCGAGGTGGCCGCTGCGCTCGCCACGGGACAGCCCGTAGTTGCGCTGGAAACGACCGTATACGCGCACGGTCTGCCTGACCCGATCAACCTCCAGGCGGCGGCGGCTATGGAGGCTGCGGTGCGCGAGGAGGGTGCCGTCCCCGCCACCATCGGCCTTCTGCGGGGACGCGTCGTCGTCGGCATGACCCCCGACGAAATCGAAGAATTGGCCACGGGTGCCGCTGTCGCCAAGGTGAGTGTTCGCGACATCGCCCCCGTGATCGCGACCCGTCGACCGGGGGCCACCACCGTGGCGGCCACGGCGGTACTCGCCAGCACGGCCTCGATCTCCGTCATGGCCACGGGCGGGATCGGTGGAGTACACCGGGGGGGCGAAGACAGTCTCGACGTGTCGGCCGACATCCAGGCGCTGTCCCGGACCCCCGTCGCCGTAGTCTGCTCGGGGGCCAAGTCGGTCCTTGACCTGGGGAGAACGCTGGAGACGCTCGAGACCCTCGGTGTTCCGGTGATCGGGTTCGGGACGGACGAGTTTCCGGCCTTCTACTCTTCGGACAGTGGTCTCGGGCTGGAGTACCGGGCCGACGACCCGGCGGACATCGCCACGATCATCGAGGTACAGGGTGCCTTGAGGCGTTCGCAGGGCATCCTGGTGGTTCAACCTCCGCCCGTCTCCGACGCGATTCCACGTGCCGAAGTCGATGGATGGATCGAAGTCGCTCTTCGGGAAGCACGGGACTCGGGGATTCGGGGCAAGGACGTCACGCCGTTTCTGCTCGAGAGCGTTTCGCGCACGAGCCGGGGGCGCACCCTGGAGACCAACCTCGCGCTGCTGGAATCCAACGCCCGACTCGCCGCGAGGGTCGCTGGCCACTTGTGACGTCGTCGGCCCCCGTCAGTGCAGCAGGTCGTCCAGTATCTGAATCCGGCTGTCGAGGTCGCGCAGGGCTGAAGTGAGCGAGTCGGCCGCCCGTCGGTCTTCGAGGTCGCGCAGGGCCTGTCTCTCAGTCCACAGCATTTCACGCAACCGCCGTACTCCCCCAAAACTCAGGCGAGCCACCGCATCCGCACCGAGTTCGTCGTAGCGAGGCCGTCCGCCGCTGCCGCGCATCTCGCGCAGGTAACTCCGCACGAACCCCCTGACGACCAGATCCTCGGCGAAGCCGAGGTTGCGTTGCTTCATCATCACCTGACTAGACGCCCCGCTGAGGAGGATCGTCACATATGGCGAGGCGGTCAACCACCACCACCGAACCCGCGTCAACCGCGCAAGATCGGAGCCGTCAGGAGGTCTTGCCCCTCCCCAGTCGGTCCAGGGCCACCAACTCGGCCTGCCGCGCCCGGCGAGATGGGACTCTCGCTGCGGTGGGTCGCGGTGAAGCGACCGGCGCGACACCGCGGCCGTGTCCGAGGATCAGTTTCTTGAGCCTGTTCCAGTGATACATTGTTCGTCTCCCTGCATGTCTTATCTATGGTCTTGACCGAATGCCGGTCTTCAATCTCGGATGCGTGTTTCACCCGCCGCACCGGACGGGACTGTACGGAGCCTCGTCTCAGGGGGTTTCGAGAAGGTCAGCGGTAACGGCCCCCCGGTGGTCGAATATTCGATTCAGTTGTCGCCGGATCATTGGAAGGGCGACCCTGCTCGCCGGCTCGAACGGGAGGCGGTACTCGACTTCGTCGTGAATCCACGTGGCCGAGGCGTCCGTCTCGTCCTGGACGAAGCGGTGCGTGTGGATCCAGGTGCGGTAGGGTCCACGCAACTGTTCATCCACGAAACCGTGCGGCGGGTCCCAACTCGAGATCAGGGTACGCCAGGCGATCGGGATCCCCCACAGTCGCAGTCTGTAGTCGATCAGCGTTCCCTCCCGCATCTCGATGGGGCGCGGCGTCAGGATTTCGAATCCCATTTCCGGTGGAGTGATGCGCTCCAGGTTGGATGCGTCGGAGAAGAACCGGAAGACCTCGTCGATCGGTCGATTCACCTTCATCTGTCTCTTCAGTAATCCGGCCACCTGGACCTTCCTGGTTGCGTTGTCAAAACGATAAGCAGCGGGGAACCTCAGAGGGACCGTGCCATTTGTCAAGTAGTTGTCTAGATGTAGAGGTTGACACGAAGTGGCGATCGGGTGTATCACTACTTGAGCCGGGCTTCGTTCAACGCGTGTCCAGATCTTCGGTTGGCCAGGGATGAAAGGCGAGATAGATTAGCGTATGAATACAAACCTGGATGTTAAGAAGCGGCATCCGATTCAGGTGGTGGCCAAACGGACCGGGTTAACCGCCGATGTTCTCCGAGTGTGGGAGAAGCGCTACGCGGTCGTAGAACCCGGCCGCTCGAGCGGAGGGCACCGCCTGTACTCGGACGTGGACGTGGAGCGCCTGGGACTACTGAATCGAGCCGTCTCGGCAGGCCGTCGTATCAGCCGTGTGTCCCAGCTGCCGGTCGAGGACCTCAAGGACCTCGTCCGGGAAGACGAAGACGCTGCCGTGCTCCGGCGCCGTGAGATAGAGCAGGGCCTCTCGTCGGCGCCGGAAGTCCACCGGGAGGAGTGCCTCGCCGCGGTCGAGTCTCTCGATGCCGTGCGGCTCGAGAAGTCCTTGATGAGAGCAGCCGTGGCGCTGTCAGCGCCCATGCTGATCGAGGACGTTCTCGGACCGCTGCTGGCGGGTATCGGAGAACGCTGGGAACACGGGCAGATGAGCCCGGGGCATGAGCACCTCGCATCCGCGGTGATTCGACGTGTGCTGGAATC
>JAMJQV010000249.1 GCA_023554435.1 Gemmatimonadota bacterium
ATGTCGCCCAGGTACACGAAGGCAGCATCGACGTCCGTGTCGCGAAGGTGCTCGACGGCCGCCTCGACGCTCAGGGAATCGGCGTACCGGTAGCCATCCGCCTCACCATCGAAGGTGATCTTCACGTCGATGTCGTCACTGAACAGGGGACCGCCCGAATCGGTCGTCCCCAGCGGTGGCCAGTCCAACACCGCAAACGTGTTCAGCTCGGGTCTCTCACGCTCGATCCGGGTCAGGAAGTCAGGGTACGTGGCGTAGTCGTTCCCCTCGAAGTTGTTGCCGTCCACGAGGTGCTTGTCCGTGCGGGCGCCGATGGTCATGGCAGACCAGCCCGGACCGCTGACCGTTCGTACGCGGGTCTTCGCCTCGTCCGAGAAGAAGCCGGCGGCCGCCAGGGAGTCGATCACCGGCGTCTCCACCCGCGCCATGATGTCCACCCTGACTCCGTCCAGGCCTATGAGCAGAACCTTCTTGTGGAGAGCCTCATCCTGCGCGAGGCCGACCCGTGGCAGCAGGGAGGACGCGAGGAAGGCCAGCGCAATGACCAGACCTGGGCGGTGATGCGGGTTCATCGGTCTCTCAACCTGACGGAGTGATTCCCAACCGAGCGAGCACATCGGAAGATGTGCCGGCGGTCCTGTCATCGCCACGTTCCGGCGGCTGCCCCGGGTATGGGAAACCAACGTGCGACAGGGCTGTATGAGGGACCATGGCACGAAATGCCCACTTTCCCACTCTTGCTCTAGGCCTCTGCGTACTGCTACTCGCAGGCTGTTCTGACGACGGCCCGTCCGATCCAGGGGGCGGTGAGTTGCCGGTACTTCCTGAATGGGACGGTCGCCGCGAGTTCATCGGAACGCTGACCTTCGCCGGCCGCGAACGATCGTTCATCGGGCACCTGCCGCTGAGCTACGATCACGAGCGCCGGGTACCGCTGCTCCTGGCCTACCATGGCTCCGGGATGGGAGCCGAGCTCATGCGCCAGGCCACCGGCCTCGACTGGATCGCCAACGACCACGGGTTCGCGGTCATCTACCCGGAGGCCTCGGACGGTTTCTTTCCGATCCCTTGCCCGGGGTGCCAGAACGATGGCCGCGACGGCTTCGAAGAGATCGACTTCGCCCGGGAGATCATTCGCTGGACGAGCGAGACCTACGCCGTCCACCCGGACAGCGTGTACGCGACCGGATTCTCGATGGGCGGCTTCTTCATCAACTACCTGGGATGCGCACCGAATTCACCGGTCCGCGGCATCGCCCCGGTGGCAGCCGGCGCTCGTGACGACTTCGACGACTTCTGCTCGTCTCCGAGACCGAAGGTCCTGATCATCCACGCCCTGCAGGACTTCGTCGCGCCCATCGAGGGAGGCGCCAATTCCATGTCGATCGCGCAGCTGGCGGAAATGTGGCGCTCACACAATCGGTGCGACGCGACGGCGGTGGAATGGGACTATCCGTCGGACGCGACGGGACTCCCGACCGTACACGCCCAGCGTTGGGATGGCTGCGCAGGAAGAGGGCCCGTCCGCCTGGACGTGATCGACGGCATGGGACACTGGTGGCCCACGGCCAGCGACAACCCGAGTGGTCTGGACGTGAGCGAGGTGATCGCTGACTACTTCTTTCCCCTTAGCCCGTGACGCGCCGGAAGAGCGGGCGCACAGACTGACGAGCCGCGGCCGCTCGTGCGTACCATTGCACGATGGGCCCCCAACCCGCAGTCTTTTTCGACTCTCGAGCGTCGTCTTCCCCCGCCGACGGCCGAGGCAATCGCATCCAACCGAGTGACGAACGATGACCGACCCCCGATACACGAAGCTGGCCCGCACTCTGATCCACTACTCCTGCGAGCTCCAGGCCGGTGAGAAGGTGCTCATCGAAGCGATCGATACACCGCCGGCGTTCACCAGGGAGCTGGTGCGTGTGGCACACGAAGCTGGTGTCGTGCCCAACGTGCTTCTCAAGAACAACGAGGTTTTGCGCCGGCTGTTGCTCGGGGCTACCGAAGAACAGCTCGACCTCATGGCCGCATCGGAAGAGACGTACATGAAGGGCGTCGACGCCTACATCGGTGTGCGTGGCGCCCCCAACGTCTCCGAGCTGTCCGACGTCCCGCAGAGCCAGCAGAAGATGTACGAGCGCTACATCTGGAAGCGGGTCCACATGGACATCCGCGTGTCGGACACCCGGTGGGTCGTCCTGCGCTGGCCGAGCCCGTCGATGGCGCAACTGGCCGAGCGCTCGACGGAGGACTTCGAGGACTTCTACTTCCGCGTGTGCACCATGGACTACGAGCGCATGTCCGAGGCCCTTCAGCCCCTGCGCGATTTGATGGAGGCCACGGACCGGGTGCACATCAAGGGGCCCGGAACGGACCTCCGCTTCAGCATCGCGGGCATCCCGGCCATGCCGTGCGACGGCAAGCGCAACATTCCGGACGGAGAGGTATTCACGGCTCCGGTGAAGGACAGCATCGAGGGAACGATCCAGTACAACACTCCCACGATCTACCAGGGCGTGACGCACGAAGACGTGTTCTTCCGATTCGAGGAAGGCAAGATCGTCGAGGCTCGAAGCACGAACACGGAACACCTGAACGAAGTCCTCGATGCGGACGACGGCTCACGCTACATCGGCGAATTCTCGCTCGGCTTCCACCCGCACATCCTGGAGCCGATGAAGGACATCCTGTTCGACGAGAAGATCGCCGGCAGCATGCACCTCACTCCCGGAAACGCTTACGAGACGGCCTTCAACGGAAACCGGAGCCAGATTCACTGGGACCTGGTTCTCATTCAGAGGCCGGAGTACGGCGGTGGAGAGGTGTGGTTTGACGACGTGCTGATCAGGAAGGACGGGACGTTCGTGCTGCCTGAACTCGAGGCGTTGAATCCGGACAGGCTGGGGGCGTAGCAAGTACCCGGGCGGCCGATCTCCCGACCGCCCGGTTTCCACTCCTCTTCAGGCCTGCGTCCGGGGCTCCTGCGTCATCAGGCCGCCGGTCGCCTTGATGGTCTGAAACGTCGTCAGGGCCTCTTCGAAGTACGTCGCTGCCTTGTCCAGGTAGGCTGACGTCTCGTCTATGTATCCGTCCGTCGAAGCCGACCATACCCGGTTCAGCGATCGCTCGGCGGTCGCGAACCGGTTCATCACCTCCGCATAGGCCTTGAGACCGTAGCTGTGCGCGATGCTCTCGCGCGCGTCCACGAAGCGGACCAGGTCGGCCATGAACCGTTCGTCGATTCGATGGCGGAGGTCGTAGACGTTGATCTCTGCCTTCTCCTCGTTGAGCCTCTGTGCCTCCGCCGTGAGGTTCTGCAGACTCGACTCGATGGCGCGGACGTTGGTGGTGATTACCTCGACGTCGGTGGCTTCGGCCTTGCGGGCCCGTTGGGCCACGATCACTCCGACGATTCCGATGGCTAGCCACACGAGGAATGACGAGGTGTTCACGGTTTCGACCTGCTTGACGACTTCGAGCGAGCCGCCGAGGAAGCCGACGGTGATGAGCAGGTAGCCGAAGTATCTGAGACTCATGTCGCCCTCCTCACCCGAACACGATGAACAGCGAGTAAACCACTCCGATCAACGCCTCACCGACGATCAGTCCGGCAGCGATCGGAATCCCTACGTCCTCGCTCCACAGCTTCCCGAGCTTCCAGTCGGAGAACACGCGAAGCAGGGTTCCGATCGTATAGGTGAGAACGATGTTGAACGGCAGATAGAAGCCGAGGCCGACGAGGACCCCCAGACCCCCGATGCCGCTCGCGCTGAGGAGGGCCCCGAGACCCGCCCCCGTGAGGTACTTGTCGCGTGGCACGTCGCCACCGAGGATCCCCTCCACCACGCTCGCCAGGGCCTGGCCCTGCGGCGCCGGCAGCTGATCGCTTCCCAGCGTGTAGGCCTGATGGAGGACCACGATGAGGCCCATGATGATGATCGGGCCGATCCAGGTACCCAGGAACTGGGCCTTCTGCTGCTGCTTCGGAATCGCACCGACCAGGTACCCCGTCTTCAGATCCAGCATCAGGTCCGTGGCCTGTGCCATGGCGACGCACATGGCGGCGCCCACCGTCACCGACGCGATGATCGACCCCCGGTCGCCGATTCCGCTGGTGACCAGGATCATGAGCGTCACCCCGATCAGCGTCATGCCGGAAAGCGGAGACCAGTTCGTCCGCCCGATGCACTCCGAGAGCACCACCCCGGCCACCCAGATCCACAGCGTTCCGAGCAACGCCATGGTGAGGCCCCGCACCAGTCCGACATCGGCCACGGCGGTCCAGGCGATGATCGCCAGGACGACGAAGGCGGCCGCGACTCCCATGTAGAGCATCTGGATCGGGAGCTCGTCCTGGGACATCGCCGATCGCGACCGGGCGGCGTCCCGCATGCTGCGTATCGCGCTTACCACGAGCGGGAGGGCCAGCACGATTCCCATCAGGGCTCCGCCGATCAGCATCCCGATTCCGGTGGGCCTGAACAGGTTGAGGCGCAGGTAGTCGGCGATTCCCATGCCCGATGCTTCGAGGGTGGCAGCATCCGGCAGGATTCCCGAGGCGCTCATGATTGGCGCCAGGAACCAGTAGCAGACGTAGCCACCGACGATGAAGAAGAACCCTCCTTTTCCGGCCAGGAAGGCCACGCCGACCGTGAGCAGGGAAAGGTACCAGATCCCGTTCATGTACTCGGGCAGACCGAGCACGACTCCGAGGTCGTAGTTCTCGACGCCGGTCTTGAGGCTGATGAAGTGGGCCAGGGCGGCGACCACCGCTCCGCCCACCAGCAGCCAGGCTTTGTGGATCCCGGCCCCCGGCGACTTGAGCACCGCCGCCGTGGCGATCCCGCCCGGGAAAGCCAGTCGGTTGTAGTCGATCATCTGCTTGCGCAGAGGAATGATGAACGCGATCCCCAGGATCCCGCCGGCGATGCAGCCGAGAACCAGCAGCGGGTAGTTGAAGTCGGTGATCCCGAGAATGAACAGCGCCGGCACCGAGAACATCATCCCGGCCGAAGCGCCGTTTACCGCGCTCGCCAGTGTCTGCTGGATGTTGTTCTCGATGATGCTGTTGCGCCGCAACACGCCTCGGAGGATTCCGAAGCCGAGGATCGCCGCCAATTCCGAGCCCTCGATCGAGAAGCCGAGCTTGAGGCTCAGGTAGCCGATACTGACGGCAATGAGGATTCCGATGCCGTAGCCCACCAGGACGCCCGCCCAGGTGAATTCTGGGTAGGTGCCCGTATGGCCGGTGAGCCTGGTCGGAGCGGTTTGCTCTTCCAACTCCGCCTCCCGGGTGAGAAGGGCCGAAGGCTCGACGCTTCAGCGCCGCCGCCTCTCGTATGTGGTTCGATACCGCCCGCAGTCGCGCGCCGGTTGGCGCGCCCGAATATTGTATCCCGGTCCGGGAGCGGGCGCGACCGGACGACCTGAAATCGAACGAGTGTACCAGTCCGGCAAAGGTCTTGCAGTACTGACGCAGTCCAGAAACGGAACGCATTTCCGAGGACAGTGCGATGGACGACGTCAGGCGGGCGGGACCCCACACGAGGATCATTCACGGCGGGCAGCAGGCGGACCCCGAGACCGGAGCCGTCAGCACGCCGATCTACCAGTCATCCACCTTCGCGTTCACCGACGCGGACCAGGGCGCGGACCGGTTCAGCGGGGCGCCGGGCTGCAAGTATACTCGGCTCGGAAACCCCACCGTGGCAGCGCTCGAGCGCAATATCGCCCTTCTCGAGCACGGATGTGGAGCCCTTGGCGCGGCGAGCGGGATGGCCGCCATCAACAGCGTCTACCTGACCTTCCTGGGCCAGGGGGCTCACGCCGTCGTCACGGACTGCGTGTACGGTCCGACCCGGACCATCCTCGAGACCGAGTACGAGCGTTTCGGAGTGCAGGCGACGTTCGTCGATTCGTCCCATCCGGACAATGTGGCCCGTGCGCTCCGTCCGAGTACGAAGCTCGTGTACATCGAGAGCCCGGCGAACCCGACCCTGAGGCTGACGGACATCGCGCGCTGCGCGGACATCGCTCATCGAGCCGGGGCGATCCTCGTCGTGGACAACACGTTCGCTTCACCCTACCTGCAGAATCCTCTGCAACTCGGGGCCGATGTCGTGGTCCACAGCATGACGAAGTTCATCAATGGCCACACCGACGTGGTGGCTGGGATCATCGTGGCCCGTAAGGAAGAGGTGTTGGAGCGGATCCGTTCCGTGCACGTGAACCTCGGCGGCACCATGGATCCGCACCAGGCGTGGCTGGTCCTGCGCGGCATCAAGACCCTGGGGCT
>JAMJQV010000250.1 GCA_023554435.1 Gemmatimonadota bacterium
CCGGGGATGGTGCGAGCGCGCAGGTCGAGGGCACTGGGCCCGCTGCGATATGAGTAGAGAGCCTCGATAGCGGGGCCAGTCGCTTCCTCGCCAGATTCATGATCCTGGACTCGCATCCAGCCGGCCTCGACAGATGCAAGGTGAGCCGATCCCCCTGTCCAGTCGACGGAAGCCAGCGCACTCTGTACACGGCTTCCGACACGGGGATCGAACAATCCCCTGCGCTCGACGTCGTCGATTCGGAGACCGACGGTCGACCAGGAGAGAGAGTGGTCCAGGCGACCAGAGACAACGTGGCCATCCACGCGGGTACCACCAGTCGTCGGCGCCGCTACGAGAGCTTTGACCATCCAGGGGCCCTTGTTCGCCCGCAGGTTGCCACCGATTCCCTGTTGAACGTTGCCCGACAGGGCTGACGTGCGGAGCGACAGTTCTCCGAGCGTTGCCTCGAATCCCGGACGCCGGAGAGCGAAGAAATATCGGGGACCGTATGGAGCGCCGCGGAAAGCAAAGCTCATCCCCTCTTGCGGGGTGCTGCGGAAGCCGTATTCGATCTCGGTCTCGGCTGCCACTGCTCCACGACCCCAGACGGCGATTACTGGATTCGCTACACTGCTCGCATCAGCTCTCTGGCGGATCGTCGTTCCGACAAATACCGATGTGGGTACTCGTACCACGCCGGAGAACAGGCCACCCGGTTCCTGGATGACGGATGAAACATCGGCTGGTACCGCTGTCTCCCCTTCGACCGTGAGGCGAGCCGCCGCCGCCGTGCCGATGGCTGCGTCCGGGAATACCTCCAGTCGCAGGACTCCCTCAGCTGACTGCCCCTGGCCGAGAACGAATACCGGCGGTGGTTCCTCAGCCGCCAGGTTGGCGTGCGGTATCGCGAGGATGACCGCCGTGTCGGGCGCGTTTCCGACGTTCGTGACCCGAAAGTAGACCTTCAGCGTACGGCCGCGGGACGCCCTGCTCGTGGAATCCACGGAGAGTCGGAATTCCTGCAGTCGGCGCACCTCAACTCGAGCATCGACGGTATCCTGTTCGCCTGCCGGTCCTTCGAGAACCACGCGTGCGATTGTCTGGTTACCGGCAGTCAGGTCGGCCCGTAAGGCCACGGTTACCGGGATCAGCCGCTCTTCACCGGCAGACCAGGAGTACACCCCCGTGGTCGGTCCCATGAGCCGTCCGGAGTCTACCTCGAGGATCGTATAGGCGACGGACAGGCTGTCGGCAGAACCGGGGTTCGACAGCGAGGCCGGAATCTCGATACCCACGGTGACGATCTCGCCGGCACCTCGCGGGGAGGATTCCTGTGCCCGGGCGGTTCCGAAGTGCAATCCCGACAGAACGAGCAACGCGATGAATCGCTTCGCCATCCGGCAGTACCGCGGCCGGCTCCACGCACGGGTGCTCATGTTCCCTTGGCCGTGAAGCGCAGGACGGCATCGTAGCTTCCCGGTGCATCCCGGTCGGCAAACAGGAGGGCCCGGAAGCGAAGCAGCACATCCGATCGACCAGCTCCCTGCAGGACTACCTGGTTGGCCAGGTCGACCGGTGTCCAGCCACCGGCTCCCTCGACCTGCCACTCGAGGTCGGAGACCGGCTTTCCGTAGCCGCCCATGTCGAAATCATCGGACGCGAGACACAATGTCCAGAACTTCTTCCTGCCACGTGGATTGACTCGCACCGTGACGGTTCCGGACATCACCCACCCGACGTAGAAGTCCATACCGGTCGGATTGGGAAAGACTACAGGATCAGGAGCGACGTCGACCTTGGATCGATCTGAACCGAGTTCGCATGCCGCCTGGGCGGACGCGTCGCCTGCGAGTAACAGAAGCAGACAGACACCGAGCCCCAGCGAGCGGATCATTCACTGACCTCGCGCCTCAGGGAACGCGGAAGGGAATCTGCGTTCCGGCCAGGTACTCTCCACCGAAGTCGAGCATCGGGACGGCGAGGTATTGCCCCGGCGCAAGCTCATCCGGGAGTCGAACCGCCAGCTGGCGTTTCGAACCGGGAAGCACGGTAAATGCTCGTACAGCGCTCGAAGCCACCACCGTTCCACGGAAATCCCGAACCTCGACC
>JAMJQV010000251.1 GCA_023554435.1 Gemmatimonadota bacterium
TATTGCCAGCAGGTCGATGATACCGAAGAAGCTGCGGGCGTACCGGGCCGGCTGGCCCACGCACAGCAGGCGGAGGATGTACTCGATCGTGAACACGACCGTGATCACCCATTCGGTGACCCGCAGCACAGACCCGTAGCGGGCGCGAATCGGAGCCACGCTTTCGAGCATCACCGCCACGACGCTGAAGAGAATCGTGACGATGAGGGCGATGTCGAACGCCTTACCCGCTGGCGTGTCGGCCTCGAAGATGATCTCGTGGGCCTTGGCCCTCCAACCGCGGAGGTGGCCCTTGGGGTCCTGGTCTACCCAGTCAGGTCGGCGAACTAGCCGGTTCATGGCCCTCCTGTCGGTCACTGACCGAACGTGTCACAAGCCTCCACGTTTCCCGTCTCGAGACCCCGCCGCAACCACATGGCCCGTTGCTCGGACGACCCGTGCGTGAACGACTCGGGGTTGGCGGCTCTCCCGGCCGACCGCATCAGTCGATCGTCACCGATCGCAGCCGCAGCCCTCAGCCCCTCCTCCACGTCACCGGGCTCCAGGACGACGTCCCCACCCCGCTGATTGATCTGGTGGGCCCAGACACCCGCGTAGCAGTCGGCCTGCAGTTCCAGCGCGACCGACAGGCGATTGGCCTCGGCCTGGCTCCCGCTGCGGGCCTGGGCCTGTCGCACCGCACCCGAGGTTCCGACTAGATTCTGGACGTGGTGGCCCACCTCGTGCCCAACCACGTAAGCCCGGGCGAAGTCTCCGGCTCCACCGATTCGAGCCAGCTCCCGGAAGAAGCCGACATCGATGTACACCTTCTGGTCCGGCGGGCAGTAGAACGGTCCGGTGGCGGCGGTGTTCATCCCGCATGCCGATTGGACCATGTCGGTGAACAGCACCAGGGTGGGCTCTCGGTAGGACTGTCCGGCCGCCGCGAAGATCTGCGACCACACGTCTTCGGTAGAGCCCAGGACTACCGTGACGAAATCGGCCGTCTCGTCTTCGGCCGCCGTGGGCGCACGCGTCTGGGTGGCAGGCGTTTCGCCGGCCATCTGAAGAAGGGCCGACGGATCACCCCCGAGGAGGAGCACAGCCACGACCACCAGCACGGTCACGCCTCCGCCCATCTTGACGCCGCGGCCGACTCGCTGACCGCGGCGGTCCTCTACGTTCGAGCTCCGCCGACCCTTCTTCCAGCGCATGGCATCTTCCTCCGCTTCCCCGGGCTAGGCCTCCAGCGCCGGAATCCTCAGGACCTGTCCTGGATAGATGAGGTCCGGATTCTCGAGCATCGGCTTGTTCGCCTCGAAGATCACCGGATACTTCATGGCATCGCCATAGTGAGCGAGCGCGATCTTGGAAAGCGAATCGCCGCTCTGGACCGTGTACAGTACCGCCTCGGGCGCGGGCTCTGCTACCTCGATCCGGTCATCCACCCTGGCCACGCCAGAGACGTTGCCGAGGGCCAGAATCACTCGCTCGCGCGTCGCCTGGTCACCGACGCTGCCGAAGACCGTCGCTGTGCCGTCAGCGTAGTCCACCCGCAGGTCCTCCACCTCGAACCCGTGCCCCATCACGGCGCGCGCGAGGGCGTTTCCGCGCATGCGGTTTGCGAGATCCGGATCTTCGTCCTGCATGTCGGCACCCAGCCTTTCGATGCCTTCTTCACGGGCGTCGTGGCCACCGCCGAAGCCCAGCTTCGCTCCAGCTTCCTTAACGAAATCGAAGATACCCATGTCATTTCCTCTACTTGAATCTCGTTGAACTCCCAGACCGGCCCTGTCGCCGATCGTGTCCTCTACTTCTTGAATAGCCCGCCCAGCAGGTTTCCGCCGATCTTGGTGATGTCGCCAACGTCGAGTCCGTCGCCGTCGCTGTCGATCAGGAGACCGGCAAGGGACGCGAGATCGGGAGCCGAAGCTTCGGCCGCGCGGCGCTCGCCTGTCAGCACATCTGCCAGCCCACCGGCATCAAGGCCCTGCTCATTGCGCGCTTTCCCGAGCATTCCCATGACCATCGGCGCCAGAGTAGTGAGCAGGCGGCTGACCTGAGCTGGACTGAGACCGCTGGACTCACCAACGCCCTGCTCGACGGCCCGCTGCTTGCCTCCAAACGCGTGTTTGAGGATCCCGGCTCCCGACGTGATGGAAGGATCCTGTATCAGGTCGCCGAGGCTGTCGAGCACGCTTCCGTCGTGGTCGCGTTCGAGAGCGCTCTGCAACGACGCGGCGCCCTCGGGACTGGAGGCATTCCGCTGGAGAGCTCCGAGGAGCAGCGGCAACGCGGCCCGTGTCGCGTTCTGGGTGGCAGACTCATCTGCGCCGATCGCGTCTGCCAGGCTGGCGTTCTCCTGGCTGGTGATCTCGGCGAGAATCGTGAACAACGAACTCATGTGGGGTTCCTCCTTGTGTGGAAACGGCCGCTCACTCGAACGTGACGTGGGGCGCCCAGCGGGGACCGCGACGTCTGTCGCGTAGACATCCGGGGCCCGGGGAAAGTCACATGTCGCAGGATGGGTCGAACTTCCGCGACGGCCGCGCGGACGCTATCCTGCCGGCATGGAGTATACAGTGCACGTTGAGATTCTGCCGGAGCACCCGGCGTTCGGCGACGCCGAGGCTTCCTCGCTCGTGCTGACCCCAGCACATCCGGGTGATGCCGGGATCGATCTCATCGCCTGTGAGCCGGCCGTCCTCGCCCCGGGCGATCGCGCACTGGTAAGCGCAGGTATTCGTATTGCCCTGCCCGATGGGCTCGAGGCCCAGGTGCGGCCACGATCCGGACAGGCACTGAAGCGAGGCCTGACGATCCCGAACTCCCCCGGGACGATCGACCCGGGTTACCGCGGACCGGTCAAAGTGATTCTGCTGAACACCGCAGCCGCCGTGTGCGAAGCAGATCTCGTGGATATCGCTGACGGCGGGTCCGTCGCCGGTCCCCTGGCCGAGGGGATCCGGTCCCGGACGATCCGGATCGAGCGTGGCGAGAGGATCGCTCAACTCGTCTTCGCCCGCTTCGAGCGACCCGCGATCCGCGTTGTGGAGAGCGTGTCCCTGGAGACGAAACGCGGAGAGGGCGGATTCGGGTCTACGGGCGAGGACTGATCCCCGGAAGAAGTCCCGTCTCACACCGACCTGATGAAACGCAGGATCTCCCCGTGCACATCCGGGTGGACCAGTACATCCCGGTGAGCTGCCCCCTCGACGGTGAAGACCGGAACGCCGGTTGCCTCCGACAGCCGGGCCGCGTCCGACGGCGGCACGCGCGTGTCCCGGTCTCCCTGCACGATGGCGATCGGGATCGAGCCGGCGATGTCGCGCGCCCGGGCCTCGGGATCCAGGTAGCGGAAAGACTCCCGGGCCCGCAGCCGCCACGATGGATGAAACAGCTTGACGAGCAGCCCGCCGGGAAGGCCGTGATCCGAAAAGAACCCTGCCGTCGCGGCGAACAGGTCGGCCGGTGAAGCCACCAGGGCCAGCCCCTCGATCGGACCGCCCCGGGCGCGCGCCAGGATCGCCGCCGAGCCCCCGAGCGAGTGTCCGACCACGATGATCTTCCGGGCGGGCCGGTTCTCCTGCAGCCATTCCAGCACTGCCAGCAGATCGTCCCGGAAGTGCCTCACGGTCACGGCGGGCGCGGGGTCGCTTCGGCCGTGCGACCGGACGTCGAACACGGCCACCGGAAACCCGTCGGCGAGAATCGGCTCGGCCAGGTGCAGCGTCGTGCTCGAATCGCCCGTCCAACCATGGACCAGCACCACCACCGGAGCATCCGCGACCGCCTGTTCCGGCTCGAGCAGGTCACCCCGGATCGTAACGGCGTCCGAGGTCACTTCAATAGGGGTGATCGGGTAGCCGAGGTCAGCCGACAGACGCTCCGGCTTCCGATGAGGCGGGCGCATGGTCATCAGCGCCGCCCGGTCGATCAGAAACGCGCCGCCTGCCACGGCAGCCAGTGTCCACATGAGCATGGCGCGAAGATCGGTGGGATGGGGCGCGGCAGGCAAGCGGGGGGCCCATGGCAGGCCGCAAGGTCCGGTCCCGGGGTTGCGCGCGACGGGCGGACCTATTAGCTACTAAAGACGTAATAGTTAATACCGAGGAGTTCTGGCAGCGGCCCGACTCCTCGATCAATCTGGACAGGAGAACGGACTTGAGCATACGCCTGACCCCCCGAGAGCTGGACATCATGGCCGTGCTGTGGCGGCTCGGCTCTGGAACCGTGAACGAGGTGGGGGACGTGATCGAGGATGACCTGGCCTACTCGACGGTCCTGACCATGCTGCGGACGCTCGAGGGCAAGGGCCACGTCCGGCACGAGGCGGACGGCAAGGCCTTTCGGTACTACCCTGTCACACAGCCTGAGGACGCCGGCAGCGGAGCGCTCGACCGGGTGCTCGACAAGATCTACCAGGGTTCGCGGGAGCTCCTGGTCACCCGGCTGCTGGCCGATGAAGCGGTGTCGCCGGAGGAACTGCGGCGCATTCGCGAGCTGCTGGATGAGCGGCTCGGAGAACTGGAATCATGATCGCCGCGTGGATCGCCTACGGACTCCTGGTGTCCGGACTTCTCTGCGTCGCGGGGGTCCTTGCAGAGCGAGCCGCACGCTGGATCGGCGTACCCACACGCTGGGCCTGGTCAGCAACCATCGGCCTCGGCTGGGCCCTGCCCTTGCTGGCTCGTGCGGCCGGTTCCACGGCCAGCCTGAATCAGCCCGGAGGAGTCGCCGCCGCCCCCTCGGGTCAGGCCGACCTTCACCTCGTCGGGCAGATCGTCGCGCTTCCCGGCCAGCTGGTGGCGACCCTCGCCGAAATGTGGAGCGCCCTCACGGCCGCAGGCGCCCTGGTCGATCTGCCGCTGTTCGTGCTGTGGCTCGGCGCCGCCAGCCTGCTGCTCTCCGCACTGGCGATCACGTATCGCAGGCTGCGGATCCGGGCCTTCGGCTGGCCGGAGCGGGACATCGAGGGACACCCGGTGAGAGTCTCCGAGGACCTGGGACCGGCGGTGCTCGGCGTCCGGCACGGCCAGGTCGTGCTGCCCCGCTGGGCCGTCGAAAGCCCTTCGAATCACCGACGCCTCATCGTGTTGCACGAGACAGAGCACCTGAGAGCCGGAGACGAGCGGCTGTTGTTCGCCGCCGTGATCGCCGTGGCCCTCATGCCATGGAACCTGTTCGCCTGGTGGCAGCTGCGACGGCTGCGCCTGGCCGTAGAGCTGGACTGCGATCGCCGTGTCCTGGGGACAGGCGTGCAGATCCGGGAGTACGCTTCCCTTCTCCTCGAGGCGGGAAGCCGACGCGGCGCCTCACCGATGACGGCCGCCGTGTTCGTCCATTTCCATTCTCAACTTGGGAGGAGGATTCGGGAGATGACGGAGAAACGGAAAGGACCGAGATACCTGCCCGCTGCGCTCGCATCGCTGGGCGCGGTGGTTCTGCTGGTGGCGGCCTGTCAGACGCCGGTGCCGACGGACCCTGCCGACGTGGAGCAGATGACCGCCGGAAAGAAGGTGAGCCAGGTCAATCCGGCGGACGAAGCCGAGCTACACCGGATACTGGAGGAGGAAGGCGGACTCACTCTGGTTCTCGAAGAGGTAGACGGAGACACGTACGTCGTCGACTCTGACAAAGTGGCGAAGCTCCGACAAGAAGGTCACGCGGGCCTTCTGATCCGAAGGCTGAAGGAACACGGTGACGTCAAGCTGACGCTCGTACACGAGGACGGCTCTGAGACGGCCAGCTTCGGTACCCTCATCGAAGCCCATGACCCCGTTTCGAACGAGCTCGTGGAATACGACCTCCGCACGGAGGGAGAACTCGAGTTCGGTCCGGACCGGTCGACGATAAAGCCCCGAGTAGAGGGCGAATTGGCGAGAGTGAAGGAAGTGAAGGCTACCGAGTCGGAGATGAAGACGAGGACGGAGGGTGGATCTCGGTAGACCTGCGGCAGGCGGGGGGTTCGCGCCCCCCGCCCGTCAATCCGGCTGAACTCAGCTAGCCGGCTCTTCCATCTCCGCCGGCTCCCCGACCACTTCCGGGTGTCCCGCCGCCGTGCAGTCCGTGAAAATCCGCACGCCGTCCTTCTCGACGAACGCCTCCGGACCCTGGCCGCGGAACGTGTACGTCCCATCGGAGAACTCCATGCCCGAAGCCACTTCCTGCTGCTCGAGCTGATAGACACCGTCCTCGATGCGCAGCGCGGCCTGACCTACTCCGGATGCCACGGTCAGAGCGAAGGCCTTCTCGTCCGCACACTGGTACATCACCACGCTGACCTGTCCGTGAGGCGACTGGGCCTCGCCCATTCCTGCCGGCGCATCGCCTTCCGTCGCCGGCGTCTCGGCCGCCTGGTCGTCCGCCGTCTCGGAGGCGCAGCCGGCCGCGCCGAAAAGCCCCACCATCAACGACAGCATGGCGATTCTGGATATCTGGTTGCCCTGAAACATCTTCACACTCCGGTTGAGGAACCCGCGCTCTCAGCGCGGCTCCATTGCACGAGTCGTCGTCGCTGAATTGCGGTGACGAATCGCGGATGATATCGACTCGGAGGGGTGAGTGAAACCTCGACCGGCGGTACGCCCGCCGGGGACCCTCAGAAGAGCTTCCCCTCCAGATCCGGATCCTTGTCGGTTCGAGTCCCGATCTTGAGGAACGTGGACAGTCGAACCGTCCCCTCGGCGTGCAGTGTCTCGTGGATGCGAGTTACCGCCTCGAAGATGTCTTCGAGATCTCCCTCGACGTTCGTTCCGTACGAGTGCAGCTGCGCTTGCAGGTTCGCTTCCTGGAGAATGCCGTGGGCTCTCTTCACTTCCGTCCGCACGGACACGCCCGAGCCAATCGGTATGACCTGAATCTCGGCTACGGCTTTCATCGTTCGATGCCGTTCGTGTAAGTGGATGGTCCGAAACAGCTAGCTGCGCAGGGCGTCGACCGGTTCGAGGCGGGCGGCCCGGCGAGCGGGAAGATAGCTGCCGAGAAGAGCGATCGCAGAAACCAGGAGCGTCACACCCAGGAGCCCGACCAGGCCGATCGAGCCGCTCTCCGGCAGAAAGCGCCGCATCAATCCCTGCACGCCAGCGGCAAACGCCAGACCGATGACGATGCCCGCGGCCAGCAAGCCGCCGGTATTCTGCAGAATCAGCCGGCGCACATCGGCGGGCTGGGCCCCGAGGGCGACGCGCATGCCGATCTCCTGCACGCGATCGCGGACCAGGTACGCCATCAGGCCGTAGATGCCGAGGGCGACCAGGGAGAGACCGAAAGCCGCGAAAAGACCGGCCACCACGGCACTGAGACGCTCTCCCGCGATCACCTCGTCGTACAGCCCGTCCATAGGCCGCACGTCGTAGACGGCCAGGTTCGGAGCGGCGCGCCCGACGCCGGCGCGGACGGCCGGCGCCAGCTCGAGCGGTTCGGCGGCAGCCCGGACCATGACGTGCAGGTTGTTGGTCGACCGCCCGACTGGATCCTGGACGTAGGGCATGTACCACGTGAGATCGAAGTCACCCGCGTCCCGCACGGACCCGACGACCCCGACCACTTCCAGCCAGGGATCGGAGCCGGCGGCGTTCGCCGGCCGCACACGCTGACCGAGCGGATCCTGGCCCGGCCAGAACCGGTCGGCAAGGCGCTCGTCCACCAGGATTACCCGCGGTCCCAGCTCGTCGTCCCGATCGTTGAACAGGCGGCCCCGCAGGAGAGGCACTCGCATGGCTTCCAGCAACCCCGTCGAGATGAAGCGGTGGTTCACGGTGAACGAGGCTCCACTGCTCGACATCTCCACGCCCTCGGGCACGATCCGCGCCCCCCACTCCCCGCAGCAAATGGGATTCACCGTGGTGATGCCGACGTCGAGCACTCCAGGCACCCGGCCCACTTCACGCTGGACATCTTCGATCAGGCCGGCCCGGGACTCCGGAGACTCGTAGGCCGAGCCATCCAGATTGAGGCGCAGCGTGAGGAGGTTCTCAGCCCGGAAGCCGAGGTCGGCTGTCTGCAGGCGTACGAAGTTACCCACCAGGATCGAGGCGCCCACCAGCAGCATGAGAGCGAGAGAGATCTGGCTGACCACCAGGACCCGCTGGACCCTGCGCCTCTGGCGGCCGGCCAGCGCTCGACCTCCCTCCTGGAGCAGCGGGACCAGGTCGGCGCGGGAACCCTGAATCGCCGCCGCGGCGCCGAACGCGAGGCCACATGCGACGGACAGCCCGAGTGCGAACAGTGCGACGCGCGGGCCCGCCTGGACGTTCCCGAGTGGAAGTTCCTGTCGCAGGACTTCGGGGATGAATACGCCCAGGAAGTCGGCCATCCATACGGTGAGCAGGTAGGCTGCAGCGCCCCCGAGGATGAACAGCACCATCGTTTCGGTGACGAACTGCCGGGCCTGTCGGCTCCGGCTCGCTCCCAGCGCTGCGGAGATGCCGATCTCCTGGGATCGGGCCAGGAATCGCGCCACCAGCACGTTGGCGACGTTGACTCCCGTCAGGAGCAGCAGGAACGCCACGGCTCCGATCAGAGCCAGGATGAGGCCGCGATCTTCCTGCACCAGGCTCTCGCGCACCGGCACGGCAAGCAGGCCAAACCCGGCGTTGGTCTCCGGGTGTTCAGCCTGCAGCCTGCTCGCCAGGATCTCCAGTTCCTGGTGGACCTGGCCGAGATCCGAACCGGGTGCGATCCGCCCGAACACGGCCAGTACGTGTGAACCTCCGTCTGAGGGATCCGGGGCCAGCGGGAACCACACGTCCGCTTCGTACGGGAAGCGGAAGCGAGGCGGCATCACGCCCACGACGCGGTATGACCCATCGTCGAGCCGGATGGAGCGACCCAGCAGGTCCGGCCGACCACCGAACCGGGATTCCCACAGGCGGTGCGACACCAGGATGACCCCGCTCTCGATACCGGCGCGCTCTTCTGACGGGTCGAACGAACGGCCGAGCGCGGGCTGCACCCCCATGACGCTCGTCCAGCCGGAGGTGATACCGACACCGGCCACTCGCTCCGGCTCATGCTCGCCGCTCAGCGTCATGCTCCGGGCGAGCGCACCGACCACCCCGTCCAGCGAAGAGGCCCCCTCAGCGATCATGTTCAGGGCGAGTGGGGACATGTTGACGGGATGCGGCTGACCATCGGGAGTGGATACGGACTCGCGCAGCCGCAGCAGGCTGGCTTCGTCCTCAAACGGAAGCGCCCGGTGAAACGCGGTGTCGTAGACGGAAAACAGGGCCACGTTCGCGCCGAGGCCGACGCCCAGGGTCAGCACAGTCACCATGGAGAAGAACGGCCTGCGACGGATGTGTCTCAGCGCGAAGCGGACATCCATCCGCAGATCACTGCTGAACCGTCCGGCCGGCCCTTGTTCTGTGGCCATCTGCCTCCCTGCCGCCGAGTGGGGAACAAATAGTACAGGGGCAAGACGTGTGCCTGCCGTACCGGGGCCCTAAGACGATGCTGGGTTTGTGGTTACAGGGGGTCTTGGTGCGGTCGGCTTCACGGACCGTGATCGGTATCGGTACACAGCGTCCCGATACCGAACGGTTCCCGGCAGGCTCCGGGATCAGTCCGTGGCGATCTTGGCCCGGAAGTGGCGGAGGATCTTGGGCCGGAACGGATCGTCCTTCGGTACCTCTTCGATGAGTCGTCCCACCCAACGCAGGATCATGCGGTCGGATTCCCTGCGCAGTCGTCCGGCCTCGGGCAGACGCTCCAGGGTGACGAGCAGGACTTCCGCGAGGTGGGCATCCACGTAGTTCCACGAACGTCCAAGAAAGCGCCCGAGACCGTTCTTGGCCTCGACCGCCTGCGCGGCGCTCGTCAACAGTGCGTCCGGGTTGGATGGCCAGAAGGCCCGTTCGCTCATGATCCTCTCAGGTTCGAAGGTACGGGCGAAAGGGATGCACGCAGCGTGCCTCCGTTTTGCGCGTTGCAGTATAACGACTTACGTGATGAACGTCACGGTGGCGTTGAATCCGAACCACAGGCTGAGGCTACAGGTTGCACACTCGGTGCACACCTTGAGGCACGGCGGGAGGGAACGAGAAGGTCTACAGGTCTCTCTTTCGGTACCACAGCCAGCCGAACACGAGCAGCGCGGCGATCCACAGGAAGCTCCCGGCGAACGCCGGCCCCAGCGCTTCGAGTTCCGGCACGGGACGCTCTTGTTCCACCGCCCGCTCGGCGGCCATGCGGAACGCTTCCGAGTCGTACTGGATGTAGTCCCGCAGACGATTGAAGGTCATGATCGGCGCCCACTTGAGGATGGGACGCCACCCCTCGAACAGAGCGCCCAAACCACCGACCACGAGTCTCTCGCCGAACGCGAACCAGGCGAACCACACCGCCATCGCGGGACCCGATGCGCGGATCGCCACGGCCACGAACAGCGCCAGGCTGGCGAAGCCGAGCCCGGTGACGAACATGCCGCCGAGAGCCGCCAGCTGGGCGGCTCCGAACCACTGCGCGCCGGCCGCCAGGTCCGTACCGGCGAGGGCGAACGATCCACCGATCGCCGCCCGCAGGGCCAGGAAGAGAGCCGACAGGAGCGGTACGAGCAGCACCTTGGCCCAGTACCACTGCGTCTTGGACAACCCGTCGATGACGTTCTGCCTGGCGGTCCGCCAGCTGAATTCCGCGGCCACCAGGAGAATCACGAGTACCGAGGCGAAGATGAAGCCGACCATCACCTCCTCGCCCAGTATCAGGCTCCAGGCATCGGGGAGAAAGAACGGGTCGTCGGGATCCTTCCTCGCGCGGCGGTACTCGCCGAACAGATCGGCGACCGTGATCAGGCCGAACAGGCCCAGCGTCACCCACGTCGCGGGGCGTTTCCACATCTTCCGCATCTCGCTGCGGAACGCGGCCCACATCAACGTACTTCTCCCAACTGGTGGCTTCCGGACCCGGCATCGCCGGGACCCACTTCCGCGGAAACGCCCTCCGCGGCCCCTGTCGCTTCCATGAATACGTCTTCGAGCGATCGTGCCTCGAGCGCCATGTGCGACAGGTGTATGCCCCGCGCACCCAGCCAGGCGTTCAGCGCCGCCAGGTCACCATCGTCGAGTTCGGCCACGACCCGGTCGCCGCGTCGGTCTGACCACAGGGCCGCAGGGTATTCACCCACGGCGGCTGCCAGGGCCTCGAGATCGGCCGACCGCAGACCGGCCACTCCATGCGAGGTCACGTCCGCGACACTGTCCTGGCGGATGATCCGACCGTTCTGGATGATCGCGACGTGGGTGCACGTCCGTTCCACTTCCGACAGCAGGTGGCTGGACAGGAAGATGGTCTTCCCGCGCTCGCCGAGCCCGCGAATGATCTCCCGGATCTCGCGCATGCCTTCCGGGTCCAGTCCGTTGGCCGGCTCGTCGAGGATGATCAGCTCGGGATCGCCCAGCATGGTCGCGGCCAGGGCCAGCCGCTGCTTCATGCCGAGCGAGTAGGCTTTGAACTTGTGCTTCGCCCGCCGACCCAGGCCGACCAGATCGAGCACGCGTTCGATCTCCGCAGCGTCCCGCCGCTTCACGTTCGCGACGATCCGCAGGTTGTCGCGGCCGGAGAGATACGGGTAGAAGTTGGGCGTCTCGAGAGTCGCACCGATGCGGCGTCGGGCCGCATGAAGGTCTGACGCGCTTCCTCCGCCAAACAACTCGAAGCGACCCCCTGTGGGTGTGATGATTCCCAGCAGGAGTCCGATCGTGGTCGTCTTGCCAGCCCCGTTCGGACCGAGGAAGCCGAACACCTGCCCGGGCTCGACCCGAAACGAGATCTCATCGACCGCGGTCGTCTTTCGATACCGCTTGCTGAGACCGAAAGTCTGAATGATCGGTGTGCCCGGGACGCTGGTCATGGGCAATAGAACGGGCCGCCGATCAACAGAGTTTCAACTCGTTCGCCGCTCAACGCTGGCGTGCGGCTGCCGCGGCGATCCCCACGACAGCGATGAGCCCCACCACGATCCACACCATCGATCCGGACGGGAGGGCCAGCCCGCCCTCTCCCGATTCCTGCAGGAAGAAGAGCAC
>JAMJQV010000252.1 GCA_023554435.1 Gemmatimonadota bacterium
GGGCCATAGAGATCAAGGCGTACCCGTCGGTTCGACGCGCTGAGGTCGTGGGCGCGGGCCGAGCCGGATCGAATGTTGGTTTCTTCCCGCTGTTTCGTCATATCTCGAGCCGTGATATCGCGATGACCGCGCCGGTCGAGATGGATTACGACATGGTTGGCCCCAACCCGGAGATGCCGGGCACGATGGAGACTGCTCACCAGTACCTTGAGGCGGGGCGCACGGCGGTGCAGCTGGCCATGGCGATCCGCAACCTGGGCTGGCCGGCGCTTGCCCATATCGACGGCAACTACCGTGTCATCTGCCCGCTGGTGGCCCGGGACGCGGGGCTCGGAGAGATCGGGCGCATGGGGCTGCTGATGACGCCGATGCTCGGCCCTCGCGTGCGGATCGCCGTCGTGACCACGGACCTGCCGCTGGTGGACGACCAACGGGTACCCGAAGACTCGGTGATCGACTTCTGCTCGATCTGCCTCAAGTGCGCGGATGCCTGCCCGAGCAGTGCGATCTCGAGCGGCGATCGTTCCGAGATCGACGGAGCGCTGCGCTGGCACGGAAGGCGGCGCATCCAGACCGAGATGGGGATGCTGAGGAGGTTGGTGCTCTGAGCGCCCAGGTTGACATCGCCAAACGCGATGCCGTCGTCCGAGCGCGAGTAGATCCAGCCGTAGTCCAGGACACGGTCCGCATCGAGCGACGGAGGTTCCTGGCCACGCGCGGGCGCCGGGCACAGGGCACAGAGCACCGCAAATAGTGGCAGGACGGCGAGGGCGCGGCGCCGGACGGAACTCACCATATGTAGACCCATTGTGCCACCAGGGTGTTGAAGTCGTTCCCGGCAGTCGTCCAAAGCCCGGTCGTCCCCGCGAGTTTCAACGTGTGCTGGGGCGCGAGCGGGAGTCCGATCACGATCCCGAGACGAGTGTTCCTGGTCGGGTCGTCGCGCTCGACACCGTTCAGCGTGGTTCTCCCGCCTACGGTCTGCCGAACGCCTGCGGACAGCCAGAGGTTGCGATTGAAGTTATAACCCACGTTGAACTGAAACGCGTACAACGGAGCTTGCGAGAGAACGTTGTCGCCCAGCAGAGCGTCGTTATCCGAGAACAGCCACGCGAGGGCGTAGGCCTCGAGCGACAGGTTACCGATCCACTGGGACAGGGCGAGGGCCGGCGCAACCTGCCAGCGGTTGGACCCGAGGTTGATGAGCTTCGACGGATCGTACTGCCCGATCGGAACCTTGACACGTAGGTTGAATCCGACGACGGTCTTGGCGCGGTAGTCGCGAAACTCCTGAGGAGTCATGGCCGGGGCCCCGACGAGGAAGACGGTGGCGTTCAGCACTCCGTCCCCGAACCCCGTCCGATCGACCGTCGTGTCGACGGGAGTGGTCGGGTCCGCCTGGACGGCCCCGTCCCAGCTTCCGGTCACGAGTGGAACGGTGGCCGTGAGCCGGGTCGTCACACCAAATGTATTGAAATAGCGGGTATACGACGGGGCCAGGCCGATGATGGCCCCGTCCAGGTCCTCGACGGGGAGCGTCTTGTCGAGAAGCACGTCGCCGAAGGAGCCGGAGAACGCCGCACCTACGGCGTTGGTTCCGACCGGAGCCGGCAAGAGCGCCCTCGGCTCTACGTCCTGGGCAAGCGTGGTTTCGGGGCCGGCGACGTAGCCTGAGGCGATCGCCAGGAGCAGTGCCACGAACCGCGCGCATGCCGAGCTCATAGCGACATTCGCACGCGCAGAACGGAGACCACCCACAGGGCGTCTGTCTCCAGAGTGCGCGATGGGTTGATCGTGAACTGAAGACCGGGCGTTACCTGGACGTTGTGCGTCAGCTGGAGCCGATAGTAGGCCTCGCTGGTAAGCTGATTCCTGAGACTGGAGTCCGGCGGACCGCTCCAGCTCACGGCGAACCCCGCGAAATCTGACTTGCGAAGCACGATACCCGCACCGCCGGCCGCGATGAACCGGACGCGCTGTCCTCCGTCCTGCCACGAATAGCCGATCCGCAGGAAAGGGCTCCACTGGAGCCTCGATTCGAATACGGGGCTGGCCGACAGGGTCACACCCCACGTCTCGTCCTTATCCGCGTCCTTCCTCGCGTCCTGGTGCCAGACGTTGACGTGGATGCTCTTGCCCTCCATCAGATCCGAGCCGGAGACCCTCCAGCCCGTCTCGATCCACTTGTAATACTCGCCCACGTTGAAGAAGCTATTCAGGCCGATTTCGGTGGGTTCGCCATTGGCGTCGTGCCAGCCCGCCGAGACATACCAGTTCCTGGTGATCGACGCGCCCCCGACGAGTCCGAACCCCTGGTTGGGAAGCGACACCGAGGGGTTGTTGAACAGGCCCTCGTTCATGAAGTGCTTGTAGGCCGTGAGCAGCGGGTAGACGTCCGAGAAATCGCCCGGGTCCATCTTCCCCACGGCGAATCCATAGTTGCCGCCCGAGAACATCTGCTTCCAGTAGAGGCTCGTGACCCCCCACCCGAACTCCTTGAACGTGGCCGTGCTGAGGGAGGAACCGCCGTCATGTCCGAGATCGCGGGGCGTCACTCCCGAGATGAGGTGCCGGTTCTCGACGCGGTACACCAGGTTGCCGGAACTCTTCCACCACTTCCCGAACACCCGCCACGTCCCGAACACCCTGAAGATGCCGCTCAAGGCGTGCGTCTCCGTGGTGCTGAAGCTGGAGTACTGGTTGAGGAGATTGTAATCCATGCCGACCGCGAGGCCCAGGCCGTCGTAGAGTGTTCGCTTCAAATCGTTCAAGGCGTCCAGCCTCCTGTACGCAACGTCCAAGTCCAGGACAGGGTTCTTCCTCCTGTCATCGTCCTTGAGATCGGACGCCACGGAGGTCGCCCCGCCCATGCTGACCACGTCGCCGTAGCCCGACTTGAACGCCGTGTCGGCGGGCACGGCTTCCTGCTCGGAGGGCGGGTTCTCCGCCTCCACGTCCTGGGCCGCGAGACATGGCGGCAGGACCACGAGGCTCGCGAGACAGATGAGACAGATCACCAGTCCGGCGGGCGTGCGTCCTGTCACGCGGGCTTGAGCCTTCGCACCCACTTCGGATTGGTCTTCCAGATCGCGCTCGTCTCGCTGAGCTGGCTCAGCAGACCCTCGGTGTGCTCTTCCTCCAGCCGCTGCCGGTCCTCCTCCGAGATCCCCGGCGACGCGAGAGAGTCCCGTCCCTCGTCCTCAGCCCTCTGGACGATCGGTCCGACCATCAGGATGAGGCCGGGGATCGACTCCGATACGTATACGTTGGGCCCATCGGAGCCGTGTCCCAGAACGTAGCTCCCCGGCTGGAGCGCTTCGTCCGTCCAGAACCACTCGAAGTCCGCCTCGTCCACGTTTCGGACGTGCAGGCCGTACAGGGGCAACCTGACCTCCCAGCTGAACTTCGGTCGCCGTGCTTCCGGCTGGCTGTCGACTCGCCGTCAGCCCGGATCCTCGAGAGCGGTCAAGCGCTGCTCGATGGCGTCGAACACCCGCTTGGCACCGTCGACGCCACCCAGGCGCTCGAGCTCACGGATGCCGGTCGGGCTCGTGACATTGATTTCGGTCATGAAGTCGCCGATCACGTCGATACCGGTCAGCAACAGTCCCTTCTCCCGCAGCACCGGGCCGATCTGATCGCAGATCCACAGGTCGCGATCGCCGAGTGGTCGGACCTCTGCCCGCGCGCCCGTCGCCAGGTTGCCGCGGTGGTCGCCCTTGGGGGGGTAACGAACAAGAGCCATGGGGAGCGGTCGACCGTCCACGAGGATGATGCGCCGGTCCCCGGAGCTCTCGATCTCGGGCACATACTCCTGCAGCATCACGAATCGCGAGCCCTCACCGGATACCGTATCGAGAATCACGTTGTGATTGCCGTCTTGCGCACCCGTGACGAACACTGACCGGCCCGCCATGAGATCGAGAGGCTTGACCACCACCTGCGGATACTCCGACATGAACGCCCGCATCTCCGCCAGCGAACGACTGATGAGTGTCGGCGGCGCGCAATCCGGAAACCAGGACACGAACGCCTTCTCGTTCGCGTCCCTCAGACTTTGTGGCCGGTTGATCACCACGGCGCCCTGGTCCTCGGCTCGTTCCAGCACGTAGGTGGCGACGACGTACTCGATGTCGAAAGGTGGATCCTTGCGCATCAGGATGACGTCCACGGCACCCAGGCGAGTGACGCGCGTATCCCCCAGCT
>JAMJQV010000253.1 GCA_023554435.1 Gemmatimonadota bacterium
TATGCCCATACTGGCTAGCTTGAGGCGGGCTATCTCCTCGTCCAGTTCCAGCGGCACGTCGTAAACCACTTTTTCCAGCTCGCCGTGGCACCCCTTGACGTACTCCACCACCAGTGCCTGGTTGGCGAAGGACATGTCCATCACGGCTGCCGGATGCCCCTCGGCCGCAGCCAGGTTGATCAAGCGGCCCTCCGCCAGGAGAACGATCCGGCGTCCGTCCACGACGTACTCCACGGCTTCCGGACGGACCTCCTTTGGCTCCCCGGACGCGATTTCTTTCAAGCGGCGAATGTCGATCTCGACGTCGAAGTGACCGGAGTTCGCCACGATGGCTCCGTCCTTCATGGCCCGGAAATGTTCCTCCCGAATGACGCTCGTATTGCCCGTGAGTGTCAGGAAGAGGTCGCCCAGCGGAGCGGCCTCGCCCATCGGCGCGACCGGGAATCCGTCCATCGACGCCTCCAGGGCGACGACCGGCTCGACCTCGGTGACGATCACCTTCGCCCCCGCTCCACGTGCCCTCATGGCCACTCCGCGCCCGCACCAGCCGTAGCCGGCGACGACCACCGTCGAACCGGCCAGCAACATGTTGGTGGCCCGAACCACGCCGTCCAGCGTCGACTGCCCCGTCCCGTACCGATTGTCGAACAGGTGCTTGGTGAGGCTGTCGTTCACCGCTACCACGGGGAACTGGAGAACTCCGTCCGCGGCCATGGCCCGAAGGCGAATGATCCCGGTCGTGGTCTCTTCGGTGGAGCCCCTGACCTCGGAGACCAGCGAGGCTCGCTCGTCGGCGGAGAGACCGGAGACCCAGGCTCGCAGGGCCTCCGGGAGGTCGTCGAGGCGATCCAACGCGATCATGTGCAGTGAGCCCACGAGGTCGGCGCCATCGTCCATCGTCACGGTGGGTCGATGCGCCAGGGCTGCACGTATGTGCTCGTAGTAGCGGTCGTTGTCCTCGCCGCGCACGGCATGCACGGAAATGCCACACTCCTCAACGAGGTAGGCCGCGACGTCATCCTGCGTGGAGAGCGGGTTCGACGCGCAGAGGACGACGTCGGCCCCGCCCGCCTGAAGCGTTCGCATCAAGTTGGCCGTCTCCGTCGTTACGTGGAGACAGGCCGACATCCGGACTCCCTCGAAAGGTCGCTCTCGCTCAAAGCGCTCCCTGATCTGTGCCAGCACAGGCATGGTGCGATCCGCCCACTCCACTCGACGACGGCCTTCCGCCGCGAGGGAGGCGTCCGCGATATCACACTGAATCGTTGAACTCGCCATGTATCCGTTCTCCACCCTTGTCTGATTGTCGATTCGTCGGGAACTAGACACCCACGGCGTCCTGCAGTTCCTGGGTCCTGTCCAGACGCTCCCAACTGAACCCGCCATCCTCCGTGGGCTCTCGTCCGAAATGTCCGTAGGACGCCGTACGTCGAAAGATCGGCCTTCGAAGTCCCAGTGCCGAGATGATCTCCCGTGGTCTCAGATCGAAAACGTCCCGCACCGCAGACTCCAGCATGGAATCAGGAACGGTTCCCGTGCCGAACGAGTTGACCATCACGGACACCGGGCGGTCAATGCCGATCGCATAAGCGACCTGGATCTCTACCTCCCGGGCCAGACCCGCGCCCACGAGGTTCTTCGCCACCCAGCGGGCCGCGTAACTGGCCGATCGGTCCACCTTGGAGGGATCCTTGCCGCTGAAGGCTCCTCCACCGTGGCTTCCGACTCCGCCATAGGTGTCGACGATGATCTTGCGGCCCGTCAGGCCGGCATCCCCCAGTGGCCCGCCGATCACGAATCTGCCTGTGGGGTTGATGTGGTGCTTCGCCTCGCCAGCGTCGTACAGGGCGTCGGGCATCACGGGGGCGATTACGTGCTCGATGATCGCCGACTCGATATCGGCGAGTGACACCTCGGGATCATGCTGCGCGGACACGACCACGGTTCGCACCCGCTCCGGCCCATGGTCACCATACTCGACCGTGACCTGCGCTTTGCCGTCCGGCCGCAGCCACGGCATGGTACCGTCTCTGCGGACGTCAGCCAGCCGTCGCGTGAGACCGTGCGCCAGCGATACGGGCAGCGGCATCATGGCGACCGTCTCGGCACACGCGTAGCCGAACATCATCCCCTGGTCCCCCGCCCCCCCCGTGTCGACCCCAATTCCGATGTCGGGAGACTGCTCGTCGATCGAGACGAGGACCGCGCACGAACGATAGCTGAACCCGAAGTCCTCCCGGTCGTAGCCGATCTCCTCAATGGTATTGCGAGCGATCTCGCCGTATCGAACCGCGGCCTTCGCTGTAATCTCGCCCGCCAGGACGACCAGGCCCGTCGATACCAGGGTTTCGCACGCCACCCTCGCGTCCGGATCCTCCTGGAGCACGGCGTCCAGAATGGCGTCCGAAATCTGATCGGCGACCTTGTCCGGGTGACCTTCCGTAACCGACTCGGATGTAAATAGATGATGACTCTCGGGAACCACTCTATCTCCGTTCTCTATGCAGCCGCTGCGTCGGGCGGCCAGAAGCTACCCGACCACTATTCCTTTGACAACTCGACGGGGGATGGCTCGGGAAGCACCCCGCGATCGGCGAGGTATTGAGCCAGGGCTCGCCTCATCTCGTCGCCGCTCTCCAGTCGATCCAACTTTCGCATGAGCTTGCCGAGTTCCTTGGCCGAGACATTGCGAATCAGCTCTCGAATCTCGGGCAGTCCGCGAACGGAAACGCTGAACTTGCGATACCCGAGTCCGAGGAGAGCGGCCACCCCCAGAGGATCGCCCGACAGTTCCCCGCATACGCTGAGGTCGAGCCCGTACCGAGCGCTTTCCTTCACGACGCGACGGTACATCCGTACGAGCGCCGGGTGCAGTGGGTCGTACAGCTTGCCTACTTTCGCGTTCCCGCGATCCGCGGCAAGAACATACTGGGTCAGGTCGTTGGTTCCGAGACTGACGAAGTCGACGTATGGAGCCAGAAGGTCCAGGGTCTCCACGGCAGCCGGGGTCTCGACCATGACACCCAGCGGAATCCGAATCCCTGACCCGGTGAGTCCAAGCGATGCGTATGTCTCGGTCAGCAAGTCGCGCGAGCGCCGCATTTCCTCCACCGTCGAAACGAACGGAATGAGGAGCCGCAAGTTGCCGCTCTCGGATGCTCGCACCGCCGCTCTCAACTGGTTGCGAAACAGCTCCGGCATGTCGAGGCAGATGCGAATCGCCCGCCAGCCCAGGTACGGGTTGTCTTCAGGCGGCAAGTGCAGGAACAGCGGGAACTTGTCACCGCCGATGTCGAACGTGCGGAGGGTTACTTCTCGGCCGGGGAAGGCCTCGACCACGCCTTGATAGGCCTCGAACTGGTCTTCCTCCGTGGGGATTTCCCGCCTTCCGATCGCCAGGAACTCTGACCGAAATAGCCCCACGCCCTCCGCTCCCAGGCGCAGAGCATCCACCGCCTCGTGGGGAAGATCCAGATTGGCCTGCACGACCGTGTGCACGCCGTCCATCGTCTTCGTCGGCTTGCCGGCAACCCTTTGCAGGGCCTCTCTCCGATGCGTTGCCTGCGCGACCGCCCGGTGAAACCCCTCCACTTCTTGCGGGCTGGGGTTGATTCGAATCTCCCCCGTTCGCCCGTCGACCAACAAGCGGTCAGCGTCTTCAATCGACTCCAGTGCGGCCCCCACAGCCACGACAACGGGGATCCCCAGGGCCCTGGCCAGGATGACCCCATGCGCACCGCGGGACCCTCCAGAGAGGACCACGCCGAGGACTCGCTCCGGATCGAGACGCGCTGCGATACTGGGAGGCAGCTCGTCGCCGACAAGAATCGAAGGTTCCTCGCCCTCGGTCACCAGATCAGACGGATCGCCGTGCCCCAGCAGGTGGGACAGAACGCGCAGGCGCACGTCATGGAGATCGGCGAGGCGGTCCACGAGCATGGCATGCGCCGACTCCTGCATCCGGATTCGCATCTCGAGGGCCTGCCAGTCGAAGGCCCTCTCGGCGCACACGAAATTGTCGCGAATGTAGGAAAGGGTGCCCCGGATCAGGTCCGGGTCTTCGATCATCATGGCCTGTGACTCGAAGACCTTTCCTTCGAACGGACCGATCCGGTGGGTCGTCTCGGCCTGCAGGCGCGACACGTGCTCGAGGGCCCGGGCCCTCGCCTGCCCAAAGCGCTCGACCTCGCTCTCGACCTCGTCCGGGTTGATCGTCCGGTGCGACACGAGGGGAATGTTCCAGTCGATCCAGCGGACCGGGCCCAACGCTCTGCCGGCCGACGCGCCCATTCCTTCAAGGATTCGCGACATGTCAGTTCTCGATCTCGTAGTCCGACTCGGTCTCCCCGAATCGCTCACTCACCAGTGTCGCCAGGGCCTCCAGGGCCTCATCTGCATCATCTCCCACGGCCCGGAGCTTCAGGGTCGACCCACATTCGGCCGCCAGCATCATCACCCCCATGATGCTCTTCCCGTTCACCTCCAGACCTTCCTTCTCAACCGTGACCTTGGCCTTGAAGGTGGACGACAGCTTCACGAATTCGGCGGCCGGCCTCGCGTGGAGTCCGTAGCGATTCAAGATGACGACGATCCGCTCGACCTGACCTCCATTGCCCTTCTCCAGCCGACCCGACTCGGTCATTGGCTCACCCTACCAGTCCGCCGACGAGCCACAGAAGAGGCGCAATCACCAGCAGCACCGTCGCCAGGCGCCCTCCTTGCCTCGGAAACCGGAAGGCCAGAAGCGCCCCCACGACCCCAATCCCGAGGAGTGCCGCCGGCGCCAGAGAGAGTGCCGCTTGCTCGACAACCGCGGCGGCCAGCAGGAGGGTGACTGCCCCCGTCAGGAGAATGTTCAGCGGCCAGATCTTCTCTGCCCATCGCTCGAGCCATGCGCCATTGAGCAGGCGGCCCACCTCGAGGCCGGCTTGCCACCCCGTGATGTACGCCCATGCCCGGACCGCTATGTGCCCCACATTGTAGAGCACGAGGAAGCCGGCCACGCTCCACCCGGGAGACGCACCGAGCAGGAAGGCCATTATGCCCACCAGGGCGCACACCGGTCTCCACTGACCCCACACCGCCCGGTCTCCCACGGTGCCCAGGGGACCACGCAGGGCCAGGCGGAACTTGTCGATCGTGGCGGGATCCACCTCGTCCTGCTCGAGACGCCCCAAAGCCGCCACCGCCATCGCGCACAGATAGGGGTGCCCATTGAAGGGCCTCATTGAGCGCTCTACCGACTCCCGCAGTCGAACGGGGTCGCCCGCATAGATCCGCCTGAGCAAAGGCAGCAGGGCATACGCCACTCCGGTACCGACCATCGTCGTGTAGTTCCAGGACCCCTGGACAGCGAAGGTCCGCGACCAGGCCGCGAAATGATCCGATCGCAGGGGCTTCACGTGAGACCTCCCAGGATCAAGAGCAGGCCGAGTCCCGCCCCGACGAGGATGAGGGGCCACCCACGCACACCAAAAGCCGACGACCGGCCCGCGGCCCCCGCGGAGGCAGCCAAACCGAGCACCAGCGAGGCAACGGCGTACCGACCAAGGCTCGACGGACCGGTCCCGACCACGAGGGTCACGACCAGCATCGAAGGAACCAGGAATGCGGCCACCAGGATCGCCCCACGCAAGCCGTCGAGCCAGATAGCCACCCGATGGCGCTGCTCGAGCAGGCCCGGGTCAGCGGCCAGTTCACCCGCCGGACTCATGATCCGCTCATTGAGACGTCTTCTGACATGCACGGTCACCGCGCCAATCCATCCCAGTGCCCAACCCAGAGCAACGGAGAGGAGCAAGGCGCCCATGGCGGCGCCACCCGAGGCGGCGTAGGACGCACCCGCAACGAGGCCGGCGGGGCCCGTATCGGGGTACTTGGCCGCGCCGAACGGCGGGTGCCGCAATGCATAGACCTCGAGAACGGCGCCAACGAGCATTCCGGCTACCGGATTGCCCATGAGCCAGCCACCGACTGTAGCCGAGACCAGGGGTCGAGAGACCATGACCTGGGGCCACGACACCGCGTCCATGCCCAGTAAGCCTCCACCGAGCACCGCCAGGAGCCACGTTCCTGGACCGAGAGAGAGCTCACTCCAGGACATCAACCAGCTCCTCCAGGCCGACTTCCCGCCCCGCGGGCAGGTCCCGAGCCGTGACTCCCGACGAGAACGCGTGTATGGCCTTCAGGTCCTCCTCTTCGCCAGGGTCGAGGTGGACATACGTCAGGACTCGGCGCCTCGAGCCGGTCGCGTGCAGACCGCCAAGATTGACCCTCTTCCCCGACAGGAGTCCCGCCTCCCCGAGCGCCCGCATATCCTCCGTGCCCCGGGTGAGAAGGGCCCCCCTACCCTCCCGGGAGTCCAACTCAGAGAAGCGCTGCACGGTTTCTGCCACGGAGACGAAGTCGACCGCCGTCCGGTCGGCCAGACCGGCACTGTAGATGTCCTGCTCCCAATCACTGCCCGCCAGGTCATCATCCACGACCACGTAGTAGTCGATGCCCAGTCGCATGCCCCAACCCACGATCACCTGGCCGTGGAGAAGTCGTTCGTCAATGCGAAACAGTACGAGGGTCACGACGAGTCGTCCGCCAGATATGCCACCGTACCGGCGTGGCCTTTCTCCACGGCTCGTCGGGCGAGTTCGGCCGAACCCAGGTCCCGATGAAATACGAAATCCAGGAGCATGGGAAGGCTGACGCCGGATACTACCGGGGCGCCGACCCCCTCCGCGCCTACGATCCGGGCAGCATGAGCGCAACTTCCGCTCGCGAGGTCGACAAAGACGAGAGCCTCGCCCGGCCCCACTGCATCCCTGATCCTCGCCGCCAACACGTCGGGAGAACAGCCCGTGTTGCTGATCGGCAGCAACACACCCACGACGCCCGAAATGGACTCGGTCGTCTCGACGAGACACCGGGCCAGGTTGCCGTGAGCCACCACGACACCCCGGACCTCACTCATAGTCCTCCTCGAGGTACTCCTTCACGGGCTGCATCAGGAGACGCAGATTCTGCTCGAACATCCGGGCGCTGTCGACCCCGGCGTAGCGGAGGAGGTGGTCCATCGCCACTACCTCGCTGATCACCGTGATGTTCTTGCCGGGATTCAGAGGTATCACGACCCTCGGAATCGTGGTGTCCAGAATATCAGTCGTGTCCCGCTCGAGCCCGGTCCGATCGTAGCTGGCGCTCTGTCTCCAGTGCTCCAACTGCACAACGACCTCGATACGCTTCTGCTGCCGCACCGCTCGCACGCCGAACAGGGCTCTCACATCGATGATCCCGATCCCTCGGATCTCCATGTGGTGCTGCTGGTGCTCATGGGCCTGCCCGATGAGAACATCGAAGCCCCTCCGTCTCACCAGAACCACATCGTCGGCGACGAGCCGGTGTCCCCTCTCCACGAGATCCAGAACGCACTCGCTCTTTCCGATGCCGCTCGCTCCGACGAAGAGCAGACCTACCCCATACACATCCGCGAGAGACCCGTGAATGGCCGTGGACGGGGCGAACTCCTCTTCCAGAAAGGGCTTGATGCGACGATAGAACTCACCGGTCTTGAGCTGCGACCGAATGACCGGGATTGATCGTTCCTCCGCGAGATCCAGGAGCTCCCGTGGGGGCTCCAGCCCCTTGGTCACGAAGACCACCGGCACCTCGGTGCCAAGGAACTCGCCGAGTACCTCTCGCCGGCGGTCGGCAGCCATCGACCGGAGGTACATCACCTCGGTCTCGCCCAGTACCTGCATACGACGGCTCGGAAAACGGTCCGTGAAGCCAGCCAGGACCAGTCCAGGGCTGGAGATGTCGGAACTCGTGATTTCCCGCTCGAGGCCACCCTGTCCGGCGGCCAGCGTGAGGTCGAGGCTATTCTGTCTCTGCTCGAACAAGTCAGCGACGTGCAATATGCTCACGACTCATCGTTCTCCATGGCGACCACCGGAATCTCGGGGACGGCCTTGTGATCTCGCACCTTCTCCCGGCGGCTCTTGAGCTGCCTGGACAGCTTCTCGTACACGCGGTCAATCGCCGTGCGGAAGTCCCCCGACTCCGCCCCGCCGTGGACTCCGGGTCCCCGTCGGGTCACCACGTTGGCCTCGATCCGGCATCGTTTCTTCTCTTCCGACAGGGTCACTTCGATGCGGGAGACGTCGTCGAACCGGTCGAGTCGCTCGAAGCGTTCCTCGAGGTGCTCTCTCAGGCTGTCAGCGAGTTCCACGTGCCTTCCAGAGATGATGATCTGCATCGACTCCCTCCTCTATCGTGAAGCGGACATCTGCAAGATACCCTCCAAATCGTCCGTAGTCGCCTCCCAGGTGAAACGCTGCGAGTGTTCCAGGGCTCGAGTTCCCAATTGCTCCCGAAGATCCGCATCCTCCAGAAGCCGCCTGAGGGCCTTCGCCCAGGCATCTACGTCGTGATGCTCCACCAGAAAACCGGTCTGGCCGTCGAGGACCGATTCCCGCAATCCCGGTGCGTCGCTCGCCACGGATGGCGTTGCGCACGCCGCTGCCTCGACATTGGTAATGCCCCAGCCCTCCTTAGGCGACGGGTACACGTTAACCCAGGTCGACCGCAGGATTCGCACTTTCTCCTCCTCCGAGACGAACCCCCGAAAACTGACGCGGTCCCCCAGGTTCAGGCCCTGCGCTGCCCGCTCGAGACGAGACGCATCGTCTCCCTGGCCCACGACCAGGAATTTCACGTCCATACCCTCCCCCGCGAGCTTAGCCACGGCTCTCAGAACCAGGTCGATTCCCTTGTAGCGACGGAGCCTTCCAACGTAAGCGACCGTCGGCTCCGGGGCCCGGTGAATGGAGGGCGTGAATATCTCGTGATCGATCCCAGGATAGCTGATGTGAATCCGCTCGGCCGGGAAACCTCGCGCCTCCAGATCCGCCGCCGTGCTGTCCGAGATGACTACGAAGTCACGATCAGCGTATACGGACGGCATCAGCCGCTCGGCGCTCCAGACCGTGGCGGCAACGGGGAAGCTCTCCTGTTGAAACGCCGTGGAGCCGAACAGATGAGGAACCAGGCCGACCACTGGCAGGCCCGTCCACACAGGAGTGAAGAGCGGGAGTTTGTTGATGTCCTCCACCAGGACATCGAACGGCTCCTGTCCGGCCGTGACGGCTCGAAAGCCGGATCGCACGTGCAGTGGGAACGTATAGCGACTGCCCCGTCGGACGACCCGCATTCCATCCACCACATCCTCGGCAGGAGCGCCGTCCCAACCGGAAACCAGCAGACTGACCTGATGCCCACGAGAGGCCATCCTGCCGAAGATTTCATGCAGGTGCACCTCGGCTCCGCCCGCCTCCGGGTTGAGCCGGTCCTGCCAGTTGACGACCAGAATTCGCAATGGGCTCCGGCCGCTTCAGGGAGTAATGGTCTGTCGCCCCACGGCATCCAGCACACCGTTGACGAAACCGGGAGTGTCGTCGCTGCCGTACCTCTCCGCCAGCCGGATGGCCTCATGGATCGCTACCCTGTGCGGGACGTCATCCACCGCCATCATCTCGGCCGTTGCGATCCGCAAGATATTCCTGTCGATGGCCGACAGACGATCCAGTCGCCAGTTGGGCATACAGGCTTCGATTTGGGCGTCGCACGCTTCCAAGTGCTCATCCAGCACCAGCAGGAGCTGATCGATATATGGCCGGTAGCGTGGGCTGACCGCCCTGCCACGGAGCGCCTCCCGAGCCCACTCGCGGACTGACCCCTCCCCGGCCATGTCCCAACCGTACATGACCTGGAGCACCCAGCTCCGTGCCCTGGATCTCGGATTCGCGGTCCTCATCGCAGCCGGGCTGCGAGATCGCACATCTCGAGAACGGCCAGCGTCGCTTCCTCGCCCTTGTTCCCCTTGTCGCCTCCGGCCCTGGCAACAGCCTGCGCTGCGTCGTCGGTCGTCAAGAGGCCAAATCCGATGGGAACACCCGATTCGCGGGTCAGTTCCTGGAGGCCCACCGTCGCCCCCATGGAAACATACTCGAAATGAGGCGTCTCTCCGCGGATCACACAGCCGAGCGCTACGACTCCGTCGTAGTTCCCTTTCGCGAGCGCGAGACGAACGCCGAGCGGCAGTTCCCACGCGCCCGGCACGTGCACCACGTCGACATTGGCGGCATCGACCCCCTCCGTCGCGAGGCAATCGAGCGCCGCCTTCTCCATGCTGCCCGTGACCGGCTCGTTGAACCGGCTGACCACGAGGCAAATCCGCAGGTCCGCCCTCCGCGACGCGGCCTCCGTCTCGCTCTCGACCATCACGACCCGAGAAGATGGCCCAGCTTGTCCCGCTTGGCCTCGAGGTAGTCGTGGTTCAGGTCCGTCGACTCCACTTCCAGGGGGACCCGGCCGGTAATCTCGAGGCCGAAGCCCTCCAGCCCCGTCAGCTTCTTGGGGTTGTTCGTCATGGCCTGGATGCTCGTGAGGCCAAGGTCTAGGAGGATCTGCGCCCCGACGCCGTAATTTCGGAGGTCCGGCGGAAAGCCGAGCATTTCATTGGCCTCTACCGTATCGTGCCCCCGGTCCTGCAGCTCGTACGCCCGCAGCTTATTGAGCAGTCCGATTCCCCGACCCTCCTGGTCCAGGTACACGATCACGCCACTGTCTTCTTTGGCGACCGTGCGCAGTGCTGCCCGCAACTGCCCACCACAGTCGCAGCGTCCCGACGCGAACACGTCGCCCGTGAGACACTTCGAGTGAACCCGGACCAGTACATCGTCTCGGCCGGCTACGTCCCCCCGGACGAGCGCGATGTGCTCTTGATCGTCGACGAGATTCGAGTAGCCGATCACGCGAAAGTCGCCATACGGAGTCGGCAGGGTCGCCTCTGCCACCCTTTTCACCAGGCGCTCGTGCTTGAGCCGATAGGCAATGATCTGGGCTACCGTAATGAAGGGCATCTCGTGCTCGGCGGAGAACCGCTCCAGCTCGGGACGCCGCGCCATGGTGCCGTCGTCGTTCAGGATTTCGCAGATCACTCCAGCTGGAGCGAGTCCCGCCAGGCGAGCGATGTCCATGGACGCTTCGGTCTGCCCGACCCTCTGCAGGACGCCGCCCGGTTTGGCTCTGAGCGGGAAAATGTGCCCCGGGCGAATGAGGTCGGACGGCCGCGAGTCCTCCGCGACCGCAACCTGGATGGTCCGAGCCCTGTCAGCGGCCGATATTCCGGTGCTGACTCCCAGCTCCAGAGTGGCATCGATGGACACCGTGAAAGCGGTCCCGTTGGGATCCTGGCCTCTCCCGTCGGACATCAAGGGCAGGTCCAGGCGATCCGCGATCTCCGGAGACAGCGTCAGGCACACCAGCCCACGCCCATGCGTGGCCATGAAATTGATGATCTCCGGGGTAACGAGCTCGGCAGCGCAGACGAGATCCCCCTCGTTCTCTCTATCCTCGTCGTCGGCTACGATCACGAGACCGCCAGCCCGGATCACGTCTATCGCTTCACGAACCTTCTGATCTTCAGAGGACAACACCTGGCGAACCCCCATCTGGGTTTATATTCAAGCCGAACCGGCATCCCGGTACGGTCGCAGCAACTGGTCCACGTACTTTCCCACGAGGTCGGCCTCGAGGTTCACTCTCGTTCCCCCCTCGAGCCGACTCACGTTTGTATGCTCCCATGTATAAGGGATGATCGCGACTTCCGCGACGTCCTGAAAGAGCCGGTTCACCGTTAGGCTGATCCCATCCATGGCAATGGACCCGTACAGAACCGTCAGTCGGGCCACTTCATCCGGCATCCGGAACCTGAGGAACACCGTCTCTCCTGCCTGCTCCACCTCTACCATCTCACCGACACCGTCCACGTGGCCCTGGACCAGGTGTCCTCCCATTGGCTCGCCCGCCCGAATCGCTCTCTCGAGGTTCGCCTTCCGCCCGGGTCCGAATTCACCCAGCGTGGTTCGGGAGAGGGTGGTCCGTACGGACTCGAACGAGAACTCCTCACCTTCGATGGCGAACACGGTGTGACAGACCCCATCGATCGACAGGCTGTCCCCCTCTGACAGGGTGCCCGCCAGGTCCGGTGCGGAGAGTCGGAACCTGATCCCCTCCTCGAACTCTTCTCGCCGCAGGACGATCCCCGCCGTCTCAACCAATCCCGTGAACATCACGCAACCTCCATGAGCGCGTCAGTAGCGCGCCTGTCTTCCAGTTCAAGGAGCGTGTCATCTCCGAGAATCTCGCTCCGGACCACACTCCACTCGCCGGCCCCCACGGTCACGGCCGCCCCCACCGACGGCACTCCCTCGAGCCCAAGAACGATCGGAGCATAGAGGAGGTGCTGCTTGCGCACGAGATTCGCCGCCAGCATGGCAGCCGCCAGCCTCCCGCCGCCCTCGACCAGGATGGAACGCAACCCCCGGTCGCCCAGGGAGAGGAGCGCAGCATCCAGGGCCAGGCCGTCGCCATCCGCAGGTACCGGCACGACGTCGACACCGCATCTTTCCAGGTCGCGCCGCCGACCCGACGGAGCCGCCTCCCGGCACAGGATCAACACCGGAGCCTCGTCGACCGTGTCCACCAGTCGACTGTCCACTGGCGTTCCCAGGTCCGGATCCAGCACCACTCGGGTGGGGGGCACGCGAGGGGCACGCCCCATGCGCACCGTCAGGAGCGGATCGTCGACACATACCGTCCGGCCTCCGACCACGATGGCGTCGTGCGCGGCCCTCAGCCGATGGACGTACTCCGTAGCCTCGCGTCCGGTAATCGTCGTCCGAACCCCGGGAGCCTCCGCGATCCTTCCATCCAGCGAGAGTGCCAGTTTCAGGGTGACCCACGGGCCATGCCCGAGTCGGTCCCATATGAACGCCTCGTTGAGCCTTGCGGCCTCGATCGCTCGCACGCCGCCCGAAACCTCGAGGCCCGCTTCGCGGAGCGCCCTGGCTCCGCCTGCCGCCAGCGAGTCGGGCTCCGCACAACCGAACACAACGCGGCCCACCCCGGCTTTCACGATGGCATGCGCACAGGGGGGCGTCTTGCCGTCGTGCGCGCACGGCTCGAGCGTCACGTACAGAGTGGACCCGGACGCATCGCCTCGCCCCCCGGCGAGTGCTACGATCTCGGCGTGGTCCGCTCCGAAACGGGCATGGAATCCCTCGCCGACGACGCGCTCTCCGGATACCAGGACCGCACCGACCAACGGGTTCGGTGCGACCTGCCCCCACCCTTCGACCGCCAGCGCAAGCGCCCGACCCATGTGGAATTCGTCAGTAGCAGCCTGATTCGAGTCGATCATCCAGCCTGTTCCAGATGTACACGGCCCTGCCCCACCGATACTTCGCCGCAAACGAACGCGTGGGTGCCGGCGGCACGGATCTGCTCGATTACCCCCTCAGCCTCGTCGGGCTCGACGACCGCGATCATTCCCACTCCCATGTTGAGCGTGCCGTACAACTCGTTCGAGTCAAGCCCGCTCTCCCGTGCCAGCAAGTCGAACACCGGGCCCGGGCGCCAGCTCTCCAGGTCCACGGTGGCATCACAATCCGCCGGCAGCACCCGCGACAGGTTTCCCGGAATGCCGCCGCCGGTGATGTGGGCCAGAGCACGGATCGATCCCCGTTCGCAGGGAACTGTCAGGGGACGGAGATACGAACGGTGGACCTCGAGCATTACGTCGCCCACCGACCGGCCTGTGCCGGGATACTCATCATCAGTGTCGAGGCCCAGCCGGTCGAATACGATCCCCCTGGCCAGGCTGTAACCATTCGTATGCAGACCCGTCGAAGGAAGGCCGACGAGCAGATCTCCCGCTGACACGGCCTCCCGGCCCGGCAGCGGCAGGGTGACCCGACCGACGATGAATCCCGCCAGATCGTAGTCGCCCGGATCGTACATTCCGGGCATCTCCGCCGTCTCGCCCCCCAGCAGAGCGCACCCGTTCTCCCTGCACCCGCGCGCGATACCCGAAACCACGTCGAACGCCACGTCGGGCTCCAGCGTACCGCAGGCGAAGTAGTCGAGGAAGAACAGGGGAACCGCGCCCTCCGCCAGAATGTCGTTGACACAGTGGTTGACCAGATCCTCGCCGACCGTGTCGTGACGGCCAGCCATGCGCGCTACGAGGACCTTGGTGCCCACACCGTCGGCACTCGCCACGAGCTCCGGGTCTCCGCTGAGCTTGAAACGACCCCCGAAGGATCCGAAGTCCCCGCGCACGGAGTCGGAGCGGGTCGAGGCCACGAGTGAGGCGAGGCGCTTCGTCAGACCCTCGGCCGCACGAATATCGACACCCGCGTCGGCGTAGCTGAACCGCTCCTGCTCGGAGTTCACTCGCCCTCTCTTTCGAGTCTCTCCGGCGCCGAGATCCCGAGAAGCCTCAGGCCCGCACCGAGCGTGAGTTGAACGGCCCGCGCCAGCGCCAGCCTTGCCGGACGACTCGGGCCCTCGGCGAGCAACCTGCGACTCGGGTCCAGATTCCCCTCGTGGTACCAGGCGTTAACCGCACTGGCCAGCTCCTCGAGGTAGCTGCATATCTGGTAGGGAGCCCTGGCGCGCGCCGCCGCGCGCACCCGTTCCTGGAACCTCAGCACCGTCATCAGCACGAACCGCTCCGTTCCTGGCCCCAGAGCTGCCAGGTCGGCGTCCGTGAGAACGAGTCCTCCCGGATCCACTTCTCCCCTTCGGAACACGCTGCACATGCGCGCATGAGCGTACTGGACCTTGTAGACCGGATTCGCGTCCGAGGTATCCAGGGCCAGGTCCAGATCGAATGTCATGGGAACTTCCGCACGACGCATGAGGAAGAAGTAGCGAGCCACGTCAGGGCCGGTTTCCGAGAACAGATCTCGCAGGCTGACGAACTGCCCCGCACGTTTCGACATCCGAACTTCTTCTCCGCCCCGCATCACTGTCACAAGCTGGATCAGCAGGACTTCCAGGAAGCCCTCCGCAAGGCCCAGTGAGTCCAGGGCGGCCTGCATGCGGGGAACGTGTCCGTGATGGTCCGCGCCCCACACGTCGATGGCCCGCTGGAAGCCCCGCTCTTCCTTGTCGAGGTGATAGGCGATATCCGACACGAAGTACGTGTGAGACCCGTCGCTCTTGACCAGGACCCGGTCCTTCTCGTCACCCAGGTCCGTCGTGCGAAGCCAGACAGCCCCGTCGTCACGGTAGGCCCGTCCCGACTCCATCAAGCGCGCCAGCAGACCTTCGACGTCACCCGTCAAGAACAGGGATGACTCGTCGAACCAATGATCCATGTGGACACCGAAATCCGCCAGATCCTGTTCCTGCCCGGCACGGAGGAGATTCGCCGCTCTCGCGCTGAGCAGGCGCAGCCGCTCGGAACGTTCGAGCACCTCCAACTGCGTGTCTCCAAGCTCCTCGGCGAGGCCCCTGGCGATATCCCGGATATATTCGCCCTGGTAGCCGCCCTGCGGCAGCTCCACGTCCGCTCCACGCGCCTGCAGCCAGCGCGCCTCGATCGACTCTCCAAGCAGCTCGATCTGTCGCCCGGCGTCATTGACGTAGAACTCCCTCTGGACTTCATGGCCGGTCCATTCCAGAAGCGATGCCGTGGCGTCTCCGATGGCCGCGCCTCTACCGTGAGCGACGTGAAGCGGTCCGGTAGGGTTGGCCGACACGAACTCCACGTTGTAGCGGAGGGGCTCGCTCGCTGACGACCGGCCCCAATCCTCGCCGAGCTCGAGGACCGAGCGCAGTCCCTTCCACAGCACCTCATCCGAAAGGCTGAAGTTGAGGAAGCCCGGGCCGGCAATCGACACGTCCGCAACACCCGTCGACTCCAGCTCCAGGTGCTCGGCCAGCTGGGCCGCGAGCTCTCGCGGAGCTCGCCCCAACCGACCTGAAAGAACGAGGGCCGCGTTGGATGCGAAGTCACCGTGACTTGGATCCGCCGGTCTCTCCACCTGCGGGGAGAAGTCACCCGGCGCACCAATGGCGATCGCCGCCTCCCGCAAGGCCTCTGCTAGAGCGCGCGCAGGAGCGCTTCGGACGTCAGCCGTTTCCATCGGAGCCGCTCTTTCCAGTATCTGCCTTCCCGCCTTCTTCGCCCTTCTTGCCTTTCGCTGATTTGCTCCCGCCGCTGCCCCCACTTCGATAGTCCGTCGCGTAGAATCCCGGGCCTTTGAACACGAGGCCGCCGCCACTGGAGATCAGGCGCCGGACCTTCCCTTTACACTCGGGACACAGGGAAATCGGATCTTCGTTGATCCCCTGAAATCGCTCGAAAGCGTGGCCACATTCGCGACACTCGTACTCGTACGTCGGCATGAGTTCCTTTCTCTTCCTTGACCGGGTCAGGCTGCCCGGTACGGACCCCACAGCCCGACCAGCCGACCGCTGATCTCGCCCAGGGTGGCCCTGACTTTGACCGCTTCTACCATGGCGGGCAAGAGGTTGGCGCCGGACCCGGCCGCGGCGACGACATCGTCGAGCGTTCGCTCCACGAGATCCGAGTCGCGCCGGCTGCGAACCTCATCCAGGCGCCTGCGCTGGGCCTTCTGCAGATTCTTGAAATCCGGCAGTGAGACGGGGGCCCGGGGTTCTTCGTCCTGGTAGACGTTCACGCCCACGACCCCCCGATCTCCGCTCTCGACCTCGAGCTGCCAGGCATAGGCGGCACGATGGATCTCGTCGGTCATGAAGGGGATCGCAGCCGCAGCGCCTCCGATGTCCTCAATTCGCTCGAGATACGCCCGTGCCAGTTCCTCGACCTGGTCGGTAAGGCTCTCCACGTAATACGAGCCTCCCAGCGGATCCACCGTATCTCGGACCCCCGATTCCTCCGCCAGCACCTGTTGCGTCCGCAGTGCCAGGCGGGCTGCCTCGGCTCCTGGGAGGGCCAGGGCCTCATCGAAACTGTTCGTATGCAGGGACTGGGTCCCCCCCAGTACGCCGGCCAGTGCCTGGACGGCAACCCGCACGACATTGTTGAGCGGCTGTTGCGCCGTGAGGGTCGATCCCCCCGTCTGCGTGTGGAAGCGAAGACGACAACTCCGGTCCGAGCCCCCGAACTCCTCCTTCATCATGCGAGCCCAGAGTCTTCGAGCCGCCCGGAACTTCGCCGCCTCCTCGAAGAGATGATTGTGAGCGGCGAAAAAGAAACTCAATCGTGGGGCGAATTCGTCGACCTCGAGGCCGCACGCCACGGCCCGCCGAACGTATTCCCTGCCGTTGGCGAGGGTGAACGCGATTTCCTGCGCAGCCGTCGCACCGGCCTCACGCATGTGGTAGCCGCTGATCGAAATGCTGTTCCAGCGCGGAAGCTCCGCGGAACAGAAGGCGAAGATATCGGTGACCAACCGAAGGCTGGGCTCCACGGGATAGATGTACGTTCCGCGGGCAATGAACTCCTTGAGGATGTCGTTCTGTACGGTACCCGAGAGGCTGCGGCGCTCCACTCCACGGACATCAGCTGCCGCGACGTACATCGCCAGCAGAATCGCGGCGGTCGCGTTGATGGTCATCGATGTTGACACCCGGTCGAGCGGGATCTCGGCAAACAGCCGCTCGACATCGTCCAGCGTGTCTATCGCTACCCCAACCCGCCCTACCTCTCCTTCGGCCCTCGGATCGTCAGAGTCAAGCCCCATCTGCGTTGGCAGGTCAAAGGCGACCGACAATCCGGTCTGACCGGAGTCGAGCAAGTAGCGGAAGCGCTCGTTTGTCTCTTCCGCGGTCCCAAACCCGGCATACTGACGCATCGTCCAGGCGCGGCCGCGGTACATGTCCGGATATACGCCGCGCATGAACGGCCACTGACCGGGCTCTTCCCGATCAGCCACGGGTCCGTCGGCGGGTCCGTACACACGCTGGATCGCGATGCCCGACGTTGTGCGTGGGTCCGCTTTGTCCGACATGGCTCACCTCTGCTCGAGTTTCAGCAATACCGCATCGCGCTCCACCGCCTGGCCGGGGCTTACTTCGACGGAGAGGACGGTTCCGGGCGCATCCGCGCGGAGTTCGTTCTCCATCTTCATGGCTTCCATCACGACCAGACTGTCACCCTTCTCCACCTCGTGGCCTTCCTCGACCTCCACCCGGACGATGAGACCAGGCATGGGCGCCCGAAGATCCCGCCGCGTCTCGACGGGGGCCACGTGCGAGGCGAGCTCCCGGATGTGGCGTGTCCGCTCGTCCTCGACGAGGACCTCGAAGAGTCTGCCCTCCAGTTCGATAATCCAGCCCGCACCCTCGCGTCGCGCGAACAGTGAAAGGGAGCGGCCTTCCATCCGGAGGAGTTGTCGGTCAGACCCCGGGAGTGTCGAAATGTCCGCTTCAATCGGCTCACCGTCGACCAGCAGGCGGTCGGCCTCGACCACGACCTCGCGCGCAGTTTCCCCAAGCCGTGCGAAGTATCGAATGGCGGAATCAGAGGTCACGATACCCTCCCGCTGCTCAACATCGGTTCAACCATGCTACCGTCTCCACGTGCGCGGTCTGCGGGAATGCGTCGAAGGGTTGCACTTCGTCCACACTCCATCCGGGCTGCAGTCGTCCCAGATCGCGGGCCAGCGTCGCCGGGTCACAACTGACGTAGGCCAGCCTCTCGGCAGACCCTGTGGCCAACTCTTCGGATACCTTGCGCGACAGGCCGGCACGCGGCGGATTGACCACAACCAGGTCTACGGGCAGCAGTTCAGCAATCCGGTTCTCGACCCGATCGGCAATCACGGCCAATCGTCCGCTCGATCCGCCTGCCGCCTTTCGGCACGCGCCGACCGCCCGCTCGTCCACCTCGCAGGCAGTCACGTGCGCGCCCTCGTTCGCCCACCGGATCGCCCTGGCGCCGACCCCCGAATACAGATCGAGAATCCGCAAGCCTCCGACATCTCCTGCCCGGACATCCAGCCACCCGTCCAGACTGGCGGACACCTCCCGGTTCACCTGGAGAAACACGTCCGCCGGCAGATCGAATGCGGTGCCCTGCCATCGATCAGCCAGAGTATCTTCTCCGGCCAGACACCGGGGGACGTCCCGCGACCCACCATGATGCCACCCGACAATCCCCGGCACCTCCTCCATCAGGTCTCGCAGGGCCTCCGCACCGGTGGGCCTGCCGCCCCGCACGAGTACATCGACGGCGCCGTCGATGGCGGAACGCACCGTGATCCGCGTGTCAGGTCCGACGGGAGGCTCGCAGATACCCCCGGCCCAAGCCCTCCGCATCCCGTCCCATGCCTCGACGATCGGATCTTCGGCCAGGAGGCACTGCCGCACGTCGGCCAGGGCCCCGGGGTCGTAGATCGTCCGGAAACCCGCCACCAGAGTGCCGTCGCTCAGCCCGGATGAGAATGTCACACGATTGCGATAGGCGAATTCATTTCCGCTGGATATCGGATCGGGCACCTCCACATCGAGGCTCCCGATGCGCCGCAGAGCACTCTCGACCAGGTCGCGCTTGCTCCGCCTCTGCTCCGCGGGAGTGAGATGCTGGAGACGACACCCACCACACTCTCCGTATACCGGACACAGGGCCTGACGTCGCCCGTCTCCGCGATCCACGTACTCCCGGACCCGCCCTCTCGCCCACCGCGGCTTCGCCTCGACGATCTCCACTCGCACGACATCCCCGGGTGCGGTCCGCGGAACGAACACGACGCGACCGGATTCCTCACGCCCCACGCCGTCGCCTCCGGCCGCGATGCGATCCACTCGGAGTGTGGCGAAGGCACCCACGACGGCCGGCTCCTGGTCCTTGATCGGGTCGCTCCCGAGGCCCGTGCTCAATCGAACCTCCCCAGCCTCCGACGCCACTCGCTGATCGCACCCGTCACACGTGCCGCGGAAGCGGCCGTCACGGTGACTCCTCCTCCGCTGACTCGCGTGCGGTGCTCCAGCAGCGTGGCCGCGACGGCCGCCGCCCGAGCCTGCCAGTCCCCTTCACCCGTCTCCACCAATTCGGGGTGACGGTCCAGGTATCGAACCGAGATGTCTCCAGCCTTGAAGTCCTCCTCGTCCAGGACTCCCAGGTGAAAGGGCTGAGTAGTGCGGATTCCCTCGATCTGTAACTCCCGCAGAGCCCGGCGCATCCTGAGAATCGCCTGATCACGGGTCGCCGCGTGAACGATGAGTTTGCCGAGCAAGGGATCGTAGTGCAGCCCAACCTCATAGTGTTCCATGATGCCACCGTCCCAGCGAACCCCAGGCCCGCACGGGACTTCGAGCGCGCGGATCCTGCCGCTCGAGGGAAAGAACCCGCTGAACGGATCCTCTCCGCTGATCCGACACTCGATCGCGTGTCCGAGTGGCCAGTCAGGACTCACCTCGACCGACATCGGCAGACCCGCCGCGATTCGGATCTGCTCTTGCACCAGATCCACGCCGGTCACGAACTCCGTTACCGGGTGCTCGACCTGAATACGGGTGTTCATCTCGAGGAAGTAGAACTCGCCGTTCTGGTAGAGAAACTCGACCGTGCCGGCACCCACGTAGCCCACTGCTTCCGCAGCCGCGACCGCGACATCTCCCATGCGAGCCCGCAGGTCGGCGTCAACCGCCGGAGATGGGGCCTCCTCGACCAGCTTTTGATGTCGCCGCTGAATGGAGCATTCTCTCTCCCCGAGGTGGATGACCCGGCCATGCGTGTCGGCGAGAATCTGGATCTCGATGTGCCGCGGGTCGCTCAGGTACTTCTCCAGGTAGACCCGGGAGTCGCCAAACGCCTGTCCTGCCTCCCGGCTCGCCGCCGACAGAGCCCGTGGCAGATCCTCCGCCGATTCGATCACCCGCATTCCCTTACCGCCACCGCCCGCAGCGGCCTTCAACAGGACCGGCCATCCGATCCGATCTCCCGCAGCCACACCCTCGGCCACTTCGGTAATGGCGTCGGACCCGGGGACTACTGGGACACCCGCCTCGATCATCCTGGACCGGGCTGCCGTCTTGTCTCCCATCTCAGCGATCGCTTCGGGGGGCGGTCCCACGAAAACCAGGTCGGCCTCGAGTACTCGGCGCGCGAATTCAGGGCTTTCCGCCATGAATCCGTATCCCGGGTGCACCGCCTGGGCTCCTGTCAGGCGGGCTGCGTCGATGATCGCTTCCGCCCGCAGGTAGCTCTCGGCTGCGGGGGCAGGACCGATGAGAACGGCCTCACCTGCGAGAATAACGTGGGGAGAGAGGCGGTCGGCCTCCGAATAGACGGCGACCGTGCGCACCCCGAGTTCCTGGCAGGCACGAATCACGCGAACGGCGATCTCTCCGCGATTGGCGATCAGGACCTTATCGAACACGACGGTACCTCACAGGGGGATATTGCCGTGCTTGCGGGGTGGGTTCCGCTGGCGCTTGTTCTGCAGTATCTCGAGGCCCGAGATGAGGCGGGCCCGGGTCTCTCTCGGGTCAATCACGTCGTCCAGAAAGCCCCGCTTCGCCGCCAGGTACGGGTGCGCGAACCTCTCACGAAACTCGCTCTCCAACTCCGCGACACGTGCGTCCCGGTCCTCGGCTCCCTCCAACTCTCGCCGGTAGAGGATCTCGACGGCTCCCTTGGGACCCATGACTGCCAGCTCCGCCGTGGGCCACGCGAAATTGAGATCTCCCCGGATATGCTTGGACGACATCACGTCGTACGCTCCACCGTAGGCTTTCCGGGTAATCACCGTCAGCTTGGGGACCGTGCTCTCGCAGTAGGCGTACAGGAGCTTCGCCCCATGCTGTATGATGCCACCGTGCTCCTGCGCCACCCCCGGCAGGAAACCCGGGACGTCTTCGAGAGTGACAATCGGCACGTTGAAGGCATCGCAGAACCGGATGAAGCGGGCGCCCTTCCGACTCGCATCGATGTCCAGCACACCCGCCAGTACGGCCGGCTGATTCGCCAGGATCCCCACCGGTCGCCCCCCCATACGGGCGAACCCCACGATGATGTTGCCCGCGTAGCCCGCGTGGACTTCGAGGAAATCCCCATCATCCACGATCCTGCCGATCACCTCATGCATGTCGTAGGGCTGACTCGCCAGGTCGGGTATGACATCGAGCAGCTCCTCGTCCGCTCGTGTAGAGGGATCATCGGTTGGCACTACCGGGGGATCCTCGGAATTGTTGGCGGGAAGAAATCCGAGGAGCTTCCTGACGGCACCCAGGCTCTCGATCTCCGTCGCGTGGGAAAAGTGCGCTACCCCGGATCGGGTGCTGTGCACGCCGGCACCGCCCAGCTCCTCGAACGTTACCTCTTCGTGCGTCACGGTCTTCACGACGTTGGGACCGGTCACGAACATGTGACTGATTCCCTGAACCATGAACACGAAATCCGTGATGGCCGGAGAATAAACCGCCCCACCGGCGCACGGTCCCAGGATCACGCTGACTTGCGGTACGACTCCCGAGGCAAGCGTGTTGCGGAGGAACAACTCCGCGTAGCCGCCAAGAGAAGCTACCCCTTCCTGGATTCGGGCACCGCCGGAGTCGTTGAGCCCGATCACGGGAGCGCCATTCTGGGTCGCCAGATCGACCACCTTGCAGATCTTCTCGGCGTGGGCTTCGGATAGAGAGCCCCCAAATACGGTGAAGTCCTGGCTGAACACGTAGACGGTGCGTCCATCGATGGTTCCGTACCCGGTCACCACCCCGTCCCCCGGGATCCGCTGGTCTTCGAGTCCGAAGTCGACGCTTCGGTGCTCGACGAAGCGATCGATTTCGATGAACGACCCTTGATCGAGCAGGATGTCCAGGCGCTCCCGCGCCCCCAGCTTGCCTCGCTCGTGCTGTCGCGCGAGCCGCTTGGCCCCGCCACCCTCGAGGGTCCGCTCGCGAAGCTCCTCCAGTTGCCGCAGCTTCTCACGCGCGCTCATCCGTCCCCCTCCTCTTCTTCTTCCTTCTCCTCCTCAAGAGCCCTGAGAAACTCTTCGAGTTCCATCTGCTCCTCAGCCCACCGAAGCATCTCCTCCGCGTCGGGGGTCGAGAGTCCCCCGTCCTCGAGGACGCGAACGAACACCTCACGACCCAGGGTGCCCGACACGGGATCGATTCCGAGACTACCGGTGGCCCCCTGGTGGATCCCGCTGCGCATCGACCTCCCGATGGCGCCCCGGCGCTCCCATTCGACCTCCGGCACACCCGCGAGTATCAAGTTCAGCGCGTCGAATCCGAGCGCTGCAAACATATTGTCAGTTAACGCTTTGCGGTACTTTGCTTCATATGCCGCTTCAAATGTACGCCACGGAGTGCCGGCGCTGATACGATCCACGTACGTTCCCACCAGCCGGTGATCCGAGTAGCTCGGGTCCAATCGTCGCACGACTGCAGGATCCGACCAGTTGGCATCGCCAGCGGTGACCCAGCGACGAAGACCGTAGTACACCAGCTGGGGTGCGATCTGGAGAACCGTCCGCGGGTTGTCGGCAAAAACGACCACTGCCGCTGGCTCGGCTGCTGCGAGCGCGGCAATCGGAGTACCGAAGGTGGTGGAATCCGCCACGTAGGGTTGGGCAGCAAGGATACGACCTCCGTTCCCAGCGACCTCTGCCCGAAGAGCCTCCAGGGCAACGGGAGACCAGCCGTACGGGTAGAGCACGCCCAGCGTGTCCAGATCCATGTTGTCGGACAGCCAGGAGGCGAGCGCGACCGCTACGTCGGCCTCGCGTCGGTCCCGATCCCACAGCGTGTAGACGTTCAGGTCGCCACCCTGCCCCGCTGCGGCCGTGGGGCTGAGGATCAGCAGGTCGTCATCATCCCTCCGAATGGCCGCTGACTGCAGGGCCTCCGTTCGGATCGGACCGATTACCGCAGCGACGTCCATCTCGCCAAGCGCCTCGACGTGATCGATTCCCACTTCGACCCGAGAACTGTCATCCAGGACGACGAGGTCGATAGCCGCATGTGCGGGATCCGCCCGGTACAATTCCAGGGCCAGCAAAGCGCCCTCGAGGATCTGCTCTCCCACGCCGGCGAAGCGGCCGGTCGCGGGTAACACCAAACCGATCCGCAGCGGGTCGGCCTGTGCAGATACTCTGCCCTCGAGGACGTCCTCGGCCTTGTTCCGTTCCGTTCCGTCTGGCGAGCCGGCCAACACCGTTTCCGCCAGCTGACGGGCCATCTCGGGATGGTCTGCCACAGCGAGCGCACGCGCGAGCTCGGCGCCGACGATGGACCTGGCCTCCACTCGAGCGTCCGGAGGTTCCATCAGGCCTTGGAGCTCGCGGATCGACAGCTGACTCACGAGATTGCGCAGGGTCTTACGGTCACCGCCTCTCAGTTCGAAGGGCGCCCGCACCAGGACGGAGGCCGCCCGCTCTTCGGCTCCGACCGCATCCAGAACCCCGACCAGGTCCTCGGCGCTCTCCGGATCCAGTTCGGCCGACCCGGTCCACTCACGCCACAGCGAATCGGCTATCACCCACGAGGTGACCCAGTCCCCATCGCTCAACGCATCCTCGGCTCGCTCCAGCGAAGAGCGATCAAGAACCCTCTCTCGGACCACCGGGGAGTCGGTGACCACCTCCGGTTCGGGCGGTGCTACCGCGCTTCGCCCGCCGGCGCACCCTGACACGAGCACGAGGGTCGCTATGAACCACCTGCGCATCTACTGCCCTCCCGTCAATAAACTCAGGGGGCCCGACGCCACTCGCCGGGCCCCCTGCGAGGCAACAATCACTATCTCAGCCGAAACGGCCGGATCAGGACGTCTTGTCCTCTTCCTCCACCTCAGCCTCAGCTTCCGCTTCGGCCTCCTCCTCCACCTCAGCCTCGGCTTCGACGGCCTCGGCTTCGGCTTCCGCTTCGACCTCCTCGACAGCTTCCGCTTCAGCTTCGACATCTTCGGCTTCGGCTTCAGCTTCGACCTCTTCGACAGCTTCCGCTTCAGCTTCGACCTCTTCGACCTCCTCGGCCGGCGCGGCAGCCCTTGCCGCTGCCCTCTCCTCAACTCCGGGAGCGTCGGTCACGGAGAGTACGATTCGTCGGTTGATCGGATCGGACTCCAGCACCTTGAGCTCGAGCCGGTCGCCTTCCACGAACAGGTCAGACGGATCCCCGAGCTCTTCCTTCACCCCGAGCTGCGAGATCGGAACGAATCCCTCGACATCGTCTCCAAGATCGACGACCAGGCCCTTATCCAGCATTCGCACGACACTTCCCCCGGTCTCGGTGCCCGGCTCGAAGCGCTGTGCCAGCTCGTACCAGGGATCGTCATCCACCTGCTTGAGTCCAAGCGAAATCCGCTTCTGGTCCGGGTCGATGCTGAGGATCACGACATCGACTTCCTCGCCCTTGCGGACGACCTCGGACGGATGCTGCACTCTCCGGGTCCAACTCATGTCGGAGATGTGGACGAGTCCATCAATCCCGGGCTCGACCTCGACGAAGGCGCCGAACGACGTAAGGTTCCGAACCACACCGGTGATCTTCGTCCCCGGCGGGTATTTGCCCGAAAGGGCCAGCCACGGATCCTCCTCGGTCTGCTTCATACCGAGTGAGATCTTCTTCTCTTCTTCATCAACCCGCAGCACCACGCATTCGAGCTCGTCGTTGATCGATGCCAGCTGCGATGGGTGACGCACGTTCCGAGTCCAGCTCATCTCGGAGATGTGCACCAGGCCCTCGACACCCTTCTCCAACTCGATGAAGGCGCCGTAGTTGGTGATCGACACGACACGTCCGCGAACCCGGCTTCCCACCGGATACTTGGCCGCGACGTCCTCCCACGGGTACGCCTGGAGCTGCTTGAGCCCCAGCGAGATCCGCTCACGATCCCAATCGATATCGAGGATCTTGACCTCGAGTTCGTCTCCTATTTGACAGAGTTCGGAAGGATGGCCGATCCGACCCCATGACATGTCGGTGATGTGAAGGAGGCCGTCCATACCGCCGAGATCGATGAAAGCTCCGAAATCGGTGATGTTCTTGACCACGCCCTTCCGAACCTGACCGACCTGCAACTCCTCCTTCAGCGACTCCCGCTTCGTGGCCCTCTCCTCCTCCAGGATGACTCTGCGGCTCACGACGATATTCCTGCGCCGCTTGTTGAGCTTGAGGATCTTGAAATCGTACTCCTGCCCAATCAACTCATCCACGTTGGGCACTCGACGAAGTGCGATCTGCGATCCAGGAAGGAACGCGTCCACTCCCATGAGGTCGACGGTGACCCCCCCCTTGATCTTGCGCTTCAGTATGCCGGGGACGGTGCGATCGTCGTCGTACGCTTCCTTGATCTTCTCCCAGACCCGAAGGAAGTCGGCCTTCTTCTTCGAGAGAACGACCACTCCCTCCTGGTCCTCCAGACTCTCCAGGAAGACCTCCACTTCGTCGCCCGGCTCGATGGTGTCGGGATCGCGGAACTCCTCCAGCGGAACCAGGCCCTCCGACTTGAAGCCCACGTCCAGGATCACCGCAGCATCCGTCTTGCGAAGGACGGTGGCCTTCACGATTTCACCCTCGGCGATCTCGCTGAGCGTGTCCTCGTACAGGGCCATCATCTCGTCGTATTCATCCGACGAGTACTCCCCGCCCTCCAGCATCTCCATCGACATCCCATCGGCCATCCCGTACGCGACGGTCGTCCAGCCGGCTTCCTCGTCTACGGGCTCATCGTCGGAGGACGCGGGCGGCGAGGGGTCTTCAGTGGGATCGGTCTCCGCGTCTGGGGTGTCGACCTCGTCTTCGGATTCATCGCCTGCGGATATGTCGATGTCCGACTCGAGCGCAGGGGATTCCGTCTCGACCTCGATCGCATCGGAGACCTCGGTCTCCTCTGGCGTCACCGCAGCCTCTTCTTGCAGGGACTCGTCAACCGGGTCCGCTTCGACCGGCGTATCGACGGGAGAGGTGGGGTCCAGGTCCGGGGCCGGATTCTCGTCAGCGGCGATCTGCTCGTCCTTCGTACTCATTCGGTGTGTACCATTCGGATTTGGCGTCCGCCCCGGATCTCAAAAACAAGTGGCAGGAAAGCGAAACCGCTCTGCCTGCCATCCGATCCGTCGATGGGCGCGCTCAGGGGTTGAAGTCATGGTTGTCAATCTGCGAACAATAGCAAAGAAAAGTAGATACAGCGCGGGAACGAGTCAACCAACGGTCGCCCCCCTGTCCCGGGCCAGGGATACGATTCGCCGCACGACCTCGCCGGCGTCCATCTCCGTGGTGTCGACCCGGACGGCATCCGGCGCCTCACGCAGCGGAGACGCGGACCGACTCGAGTCTGCTGCGTCCCTGGCCGCCAGCCTGGCTGCCTCCTGGCTCACCGCTTCGTCCGAGACCTCGAGGCCGTGGTCGAGGAGGCGCCGCCTTCCCCGCTCCTCGGCAGACGCTATGAGGAAGATCTTGAGCTCCGCAGTCGGGAACACGACGGTGCCGATGTCCCTCCCGTCACATACCACTCCCCCGTGCCCGCCCTCAGCCCTGAGCAGGCTCAATACCCTGTCGCGAACCTCCGGTCTCGCTGAGACCTCAGAGACCCGGGCCGAGGTCGCTGGTGACACGAGATTCACTCCGGGGTCCACGCCGTCCACCAGCACCCGGTACCCGGACCCGACCCTCTCCAGCTCGAGACTGAGGTCAGCCAAACTCCGGTTGAACCGGGTCTCATCACTCGGCCAGTCCTCCACCATCGCTGCCCAGGTAATGCCTCTGTACAGCAAGCCGGAATTGAGGTGATTGTATCCGAGGACTCGCGCCACGCGGGCCGCCGTGGTGCTCTTGCCCGATGCGGCCGGGCCATCGATCGCGATGATGATGTCGGTCACTGCTGCACACCCTCACCCGAGTCGACCTCGGTCAGCGCGTCCCAGAAGCCGGGGAACGACACGTCCACGCACTGGGCATCGTCGACCGTAACGGAACAGCCGGGCCCAACTCCCAGCGCGGCAAACGCCATGGCAATACGATGGTCACCCCCCGTTCTCACGATTCCGCGCAACGGAGCCGATGTTCCGTGCACACGAAGACCGTCCGACAACTCCTCGCACCGAACACCGAGGGTCCGAAGGTTCGACACCAGCATCGCAAGCCGATCGCTCTCCTTGACGCGAAGCTCGCTCGCTCCCCGAATGACGGAGACTCCCTCCACACGACTGGCCAGCGCCACGAGCGCCGGGACCTCATCGATCAGTTGTGGAACAAGACTCTCGTCCACCGCGAAGGGTCGTAGCGAGCGCGCGGTCACCATGAGATCTCCGACTGGCTCCCCCGCCTCTGTACCCGTCTCCTCCAGATCCACCCGCGCTCCCATCTCGGCAAGAACGCGAAGAAAACCGGTGCGGGTGGGGTTCGCGCCGACACCTTCAATCGATACACGCCTGCCGGTAAGCAACCCTGCCACCACGAGGAACGCGGCGGATGAGAGATCGCCGGGCACCGCCGCATCGATCGGCGCAAGCCCCCGATTCCAGGTGCCACCGCGAAGGCCCACCTTTTCACCCGACTCCCGGGGCTCTGAAGTAACCGGGGCCCCCATGGCGCGGAGGATTCTCTCCGTATGATCTCTGGGCCGAAGCCGGTCCAAGATCTCCAGATCCGTGCGTCCGGCAAGCGCCGCGAGGAGCAGTGCTGCCCTGACCTGTGCCGAAGAGACGCGCGGCCGATACCTGAGCTTGCGGAGCGCCCCGCTCGCCCGACCCTCCAATCGCACGGGAAGACGATCCGCCCGTTCTACGTAGCTGATCCTCGCTCCCATGGCTTGAAGCGGATAGACGACCCGGTCCATGGGTCGAAGCGAGAGAGACGGGTCACCTCTCAGCTCGGCCTCGATGCCGAGTCCGGCTATCAGTCCGCTGAGAAGCCTCGCCGTCGTACCGCTGTTTCCGCAATCGAGTGGTTCGCGGGGTGACTGCCAGGCTGCGGGCCCGGTCACGCGGAACGTACCCCCTCCAAGATCCTCGACCTCGGCCCCCAGCTCACGAAGACAGCCGATCGTGCTGGCGACGTCGAGAGAGGCAGGCACGCCCGAGAGGGTTGACTCACCCTCGGCGAGAGTGGCCAGGATCAGGAGTCGATGTGCAACAGACTTGTCCCCGGGGACCCGCAAGTGGATCACCCGGGACTCCCCGCCATCTCGTCGGCGAACGGAACTTCCACGCTCAGCCCATCTTCGGCTGCTACGGCCGGCAGGACCGTCTCGGCTTCCTTGAGAAGGCGGTAGGCCTGCTCGGAGTACCGGGCACTGAAGTGCGTGATCACGAGCTTGCGCACCCCGGCCTCCCTGGCCACCGATGCCGCTTCCCTGGCCGTCGAGTGGCGTGTTTCTAGCGCCCGGACCCGTTCCTCCTCCGAAAACGTCGCCTCGTGGAGAAGGAGATCCGCGCTACGGGCGACCTCCACCGTAGACTCGCAGGGCCGGGTGTCGCCAGAGAACACGAAGGTCCTTCCGGGACGGGTCGGTCCCACCACGTCCTCGGCCGTCACCACCGTCCCGCCCTCGAGGCGAACATCCTCGCCCCGGTGCAGCCGGCCGAAATCCGGGCCATCCGCAACTCCCAGCTCGCGGGCCTTGCGGACATTGAAACGCCCGAGCCTGTCATCCTCCACCAGGGCCAGTCCTATCGAGCCCGGGGTGTGCTCGACCGGGAAGGCACGAATCTCGAATCCGCCGTAGCGCACCGCTTCGCCCGCCGGAAGTTCCCGGACTGCGACCGGGAACTGGAGTCGGTCGCCGCCGAGTTCGATAGCCGATCGCAACGTCGCTTCGGTGCCGGCGCCTCCCCATACGACCAGTTCGTCCTCCCGCCCCTGGAGACTCATGGTCCGAAGAAGCCCGGGCAGACCGAGATAATGGTCGGCATGCAAATGGGAGATGAAGATCTCGCGAACTCCGAATCCGACACCGAACCTCATCATCTGTCGCTGCGTGCCCTCCCCGCAGTCGAAGAGGAACATCTCCCCTTCTCTCTGGACCGCCACGCTCGACACGTTGCGGCGGACGGTCGGACGCGAGGATGATGTGCCCAGGACGGTGATTCGCAGCAAAGTCGGAGTCCCGATACAGGTGAAGCCGATGTCGAATCGCGCAAGCTACCACCAGGCCGCGCAACGTCAACCGGCAGGAGCCGCCATGCGAAGCTCCGGGCACGGAGAATGCACCAGACCGGTAGAGTTCCGTGCGCACGGCCGATCTGGCGGTGTGCCCGGTCCATTTTGCGCTGTTCAGTTGCACTACGCTTCACCGGAAAGTGTGAGACATGAGCGAGACGGCGGATGGATACAGGCTCTTGGCCCGACTTCGGGCCCTCGAGCGACAGCTTCGCCGGCTGCGCAACGACTGGGGGGCGTTCCGAAAGGAACCCTGCCGGGAGACGCTCACCGAGGTCCGTGAGCGCACGCAACGCTTTTCCGAAGCGGTCGAGGCCCTGGTCATCACCGTCGAGGAGGCTGACCCTCCCGCTCGATCGACCGACTGGGGATCCGACGACAACGGTGCCACCCGTGCGCGTCCGGCACCACGCGACGTCGTAGCGGCAAGCCGAGACCTCGACGCCAGGGTCTGGGAAGCTGCGCAACGCTGGAAGGGTGTTCGCGATGGGAATGGCGGGGCCGACCTGGATCGCCTCGTTTCAGTATTGAGAGGCTCGGTGGACCGACTGGGTACGTTGATCGTCGCGCTGGGGGGCGATCGACCGCGCCGCCGACCGTCCCGGGCTCTGCCCGCCGTCGACTCGACGAACGCCGAAGTGTCGATCGAAGGAACGGCGGCCGAGTTGGAGGGGATGCTCTGGAGGCTGCAGGCCGACTGGCAGCAGGTTCGCCGTGCTCCAAGCGTCGATCGCCTGCGCGTTCTCATGGAGAGCTTCCAGGAGACGGCGAGCGCATGTGCCAACCTACGGGACCTGCGTGGACGAACGGGTCAGTCCCGCTTTCAACACGCTCTCCGGGTGGGTCGGCACCTGAACGACGGAGTTCGTTTTCTGCCCTACCGGGATCCGTTCACGGGCATCTACAACCGGGAGGGGTTCGACGCCCTGGCCGAGGCCGAGCTGAAGCGGTGCAGGAGGTACGGACGCGGGTTCGGCCTGCTCGTCCTCGAGATCTCCCCTCCCGACCTCGCCGGGCTGCAGCGGGCCGTTGCCACCGCCCGAGCCGAATTGCGGGAGTATGACCTGATCGCACGATACGCAGACGACCTGGTCTTCATCGGTGTTCCCGAGGGCGGCGGGGGCGCGACACGACGGGTCGCCAGTCGAGTGCTGAAGGCCCTCAGGGCGGGAGACATGGGTTCCTGGTTCCGGCAGCTGTCCTACGCGATCCTCCCCGAAGACGGCTCAACTCTCAGCGGGCTGATTCGCACGGCTCGCGAGCGACTTCAGCCGTAGCACTCCAGGTCCTCATGGAGACCCGGTTCGGGGACTGATGCCTCCCGGCTCTCGAGCGCATCGGTCTCAGCGGTGTCCACTTCCTGTATGACTTCCGCCTCGACAGCCCGCATCAGCGACCGATTCCACTGGACCGCATCCTCCGAAGGGCCTTGTTCAACGCCCGCCGGAGCAAGCGGCCTCCCCAGGTGGGCAAGATACTCCTCGTACTGCCCGACAGGGTCCCGACGGCCCCAGCGCTGAAACAGATCCGGGGACATCATCTGCCTTGCTTCCCGCTCGTCGTGCGTGGCGTGCCCTCCCATCCGGAAGGTCTCCGCCAGGATCATGGCGGGACCGCGACCCTCCCGGCATTCGGCAACGGCCTCGACCGCCGCCGCGTGAACGTCGAGAACGTTGTTGCCGTCGACCCCGTGGGCAGGCATCCCGTAGGCCGCTCCCCAACCCGAGAAGTCCGCAGATCGGTGGTGCTGCGAGAGGTGGGTCCCGAGGGCCACCTGGTTGTTCTGAATGACGAAAATCACCGGCAGGCGCTGGACCGCCGCGAAATTCAAAGCCTCGTGGACTTCTCCGCTCTTGGTCGACCCGTCCCCTATCCACGTGACGGCGACTCGGTCCTCAGACCTTCGCTTAAAAGCCAGGGCGTACCCGTTTACCACCGTCGAGACCGAGCCAACCATGCTGATTGGAGCCACGACCCCTCTCTCGAAGTCACCGAGGTGAAGATCCCGGCCACGCGTCGGAGCATCGGCGGTCCCCAGGTAGGAACGAAGGAGATCGGCCATCGGAATGCCCATCTCGGCACAGGCCCCGGCATTCCTGATCATGGGGGCCACGACATCACCACCCGGATAACGGCGAAGTGCGTGCACGACACCGACCGTCACCGCCTCCTCTCCCGTCCCCAGCCATGCCTTCGAGATCACCCCCCGCTTGACCCATCGCTTGAGCGCGATGTCATGAAGACGAAATCGAAGCAGGCCCCGATACAGCCCCAACAGCGCGTCATCGTCGAGCTGCTCGATGACAGACGCGCGCGCCGGCACTTCGGACAGTATCGTTCGAAAGGAGTCCAGGAGCCGGATGTCCGGCTCCCATCCCACGTACTCCGGCGGATCATACGCTGGATATCGCTTCACTCACGGCCCTTTCTGCTCGTCACGCGAACCTGCGCTCCCCACTGGGCGCAACATGATGTATTATGCTAGCCGACCTGTGAAGTGGTTGCCAGCGTTCACCGTGAACCGTCGGGCTGAAGGCTCTCTGGGGCCAGCCCGCAAGCCACATCCCTGGATCCGACCGAATGCCCGACGCGTCATCAGCGAGCCCCGCCACGGGAATCAGGCTTCCGCCCGGTGCCGTCCGCGCCGGGATCACCGTGTTCGTGGTCGCCACGCTTCTCGGCTTCGGCGCACTGTTCCTGATCACCAACGACCTGCGCGGCAGCATCGCCGGCTTCAGTCACTTCGACATCCGTTGGGCCGTGCCTGCACTGGCTCTGGCTTCGATGGACTGGTTTGGAAGCGGTCTGAGGATCTGGTTGCTGACTCGCCCCCTGGGCATCCGTTTGCCCTTCGGTCGTTGCATGCAGATCGGAGGCGTCTCGGCGGCCCTTGCCTACCTCACGCCATCGGGTACGGGAGGGGGGCCCGCTCTGCTCTACGGCCTGGTCAGGAGCGGCGTATCTCTTGGTCGAACCGTCGCGACCAATTTCGCCAGCGTGATCGTTAACCTGACGTTCCTGTCTCTTGCTGGCTTCGCGGCCTGGTTCTTCGGGGCAGCCGGGGCCATCGAGGACATCCGCCTGCCCGTCGCCAACATCTCAGCCGCAACCCTGTTCGAGTGGTCGGCCCTCGGCTTCGCCGGCGTCGGGCTGCTGGTCATCCTACTCGCCGTCGCACCGCGGCTTCCCCGGTTGCTTCTGCTCCGCCTGTTCGGCCGCAGCGTACGAGTCCGCAAGGTGTTGAAGGTCATGCAGGAGCTGCACGGAAGCCTCATCATCTACGCTCGCAAGGGGAAGCTGGCACTTATACTCGCGGTGTTCGCGAATGTCTTTCAGTTCGGCTCGCGATTTGTCCTCGGTTGGGTCGTGTTGAGGGGTTTCGGCGTGGACGCCGGGTTCTGGAACGTCGTCACACTGCACATCATGCTTCAGTTCCTTCTCTACTTCATGCCCACGCCGAGTGGAAGCGGCGTCGGCGAAATGCTGGCCCCGGCTCTCATGAGTCCGTTCCTCGAGGACAGGCTGCTTGTAGCCTACACCGCAGTCTGGCGCTTCTTCCTCAACTACCTGACCATTATGACTGGAGGCGCTTTGCTCGTTCGATGGATCGGAGTGGACGCCGCCGGAGTATCCAGTGATGGATCCGCGCCCGTCCCCGATGCTCAGCCGGG